>JADFYA010000006.1 GCA_015233285.1 Deltaproteobacteria bacterium
TCCCACGAAGACCCTCCCGGCGATGGAAAGCGGCACAGTCAAGATATTCCCAGTCAAGCATGACCCGATGCCGTTAACTCATGATTTCCTTGCTTTTTTTGGGCAAAAATGTGAAGATTAGAGCTATGGAAGGATGTCATCTATGAATGGGAGCGTTAACATTTGCGCCTGGCGGATAAAACACGGGGCCATTTTGTGCCCTGACTTACGCACACCACCCTCCCCCTCTTATCCATTCGACCAAGGCGCAGATCGTAACGGAGGGAGGTCATGAGGGTTGAGCAATTCAAGATAAAGAACTTTCGCGGCATAAGCGAAATGAACCTGGTATTCGACCAGTCTCTAAACGTTTTTTCCGGGGTAAACGGTGCAGGAAAATCGAGCATTTTGGATGCCCTGGCGACTATGCTGTCCTGGGCTACAGCCAGAATTCGCCGATTCAATGCCTCAGGGCGACAGATGAGTGAACTAGATATAAAGAATGGAATTTCCTCTTCAATTTTAAAAATTTCTGCTTCATTATCAGAACGAAAAGCTGAATGGGTGTTGTCAAAGACGCGAAAAGGTCGTCGCAAACCGGATGTGATCAGTAACTACGTTTCGTTAAACGATGCCGCGCAACATATCCAGCAACAGATTGAAGAGTCAGGAGAACGTTGCTCCATTCCATTGATTGCTTACTACCCGATCAATCGGGTTGTTTCCGATATTCCGCTCAGAATCCGCAACAAACATGACTTCAACCTGTTAGAAGCTTACGACCACTCTCTTTCAGGTGGGACCAACTTCAGAACTTTTTTTGAGTGGTTCCGAAACAGAGAAGATTTAGAAAATGAGCATGGAATTCAAAAAGCTTTCCGTGAATCCGGCCTGGCACTACCTGAAGATTGGGAGTATCCAGACCGGCAGTTAGAAGCTGTTAGGAGGGCGCTGGGTAGTTTGATGCCGAACTTTTCTAATTTGTCCATACAACGCGATCCATTGCGCATGGTGGTCGTCAAGAATGGACAGAGTTTATGGGTCAACCAACTTTCGGATGGCGAAAAATGCCTGATAGCCATGGTTGGAGACCTGGCCCGGCGTTTAGCCATAGCCAATCCAACTCACCCAACTCCCATAGAAGGTAGTGGCGTAGTCTTGATTGATGAGATCGACCTCCATCTTCACCCGAGCTGGCAACGAATGATTGTTCCAAGGTTGAGGGAGACATTCAGCAATTGCCAGTTCTTCATCTCCACTCACTCGCCTCAGGTATTGGGAGAAGTTGACCCAAAGAACGTTTGGTTTCTTCACCAGGACAAACAATCTTTAGAAATTTCATATACAAAGCCGGAGCAAGCATTTGGTTTGAACTCCTGTGAACTTCTTGAAGAATATATGGAATCGAATCGTCGGAACATCGACGTTGATCATCGCCTAACAGAGATTTTCTCGCTTATAGATAACGAGCAGTATGATCAAGCAAAAGTAAAAATTGAGCGCCTAAAGAAAGATGTTCACGGCAGTATACCCGATCTTGTAAAAGCTGAGACCATGATTACAATATACGACGATAAAGAGGAACTGGCGGGATGATAAATATTCAAAAATTTGCCGAGCCCCGCAATCTTGTCCAGCACAAATGTCAAACAAATGCGGACTTCGACAACCTTCCTACCGCTGCCAAGAACGCACTTCGTGACAATCTGATAAGAGAACAGGGGGGATTGTGCTGTTACTGTATGTCGCGCATATCAGCCGAGAAATCACGGATCGAACACTGGCAAAGCCAGAAGGACTTCCCTGCAAAACAATTAGATTATGGTAACCTGCTGGCGAGTTGTCATGGCAATAAAGGACGCCGCCCAAAGGAGCAGCATTGCGATGTTCGCAAGGGGGATTCTGCCATTTTGTACAATCCCGCCGATCAGACGCACAATGTTGCAAGCAAGGTGCAATATCTCCCTCATGGCATAATTAAATCAACTGATACAACATTTGATGCTCAGTTAAATGACGTCCTTAACTTGAACCTGGCCCGCTTGAAGAATAATAGAGAAAAAATTGCTGACGGTGTGTTTGATTTCCTTAGCAAGCAGGTTGGAACGATAACAAATAGCGAGCTGATCAAAGAGATTAACAAATGGAAATCTCAAGACGAAGATGGCTTCTTGAAAGAGTTTTGTGGCGTGGCGATTTATTTTCTTAAGAAGCGTCGGCAGCGTGTGTGACTTGGCGCTTTTTACATCATGTGGTTCCGATGCCTTCGTAACATTGCGGGGCAAGGCCAACAGTCAACGTCAAAGACGACATAGATTATCCATCACCAGCGGATGCGATTGAGGGAAAAGACATGTTCACCAAAACTTGCGTTTCAGCTTTACTATTGGTTATGATCCTGGGCTTATCGGCTTCGGCTCTAGCCCAATCAAGCCATCCGGCCGAGGATTCCCAGGTGTCCCGTCACCATCAGGGGCATCAGGAGGCCGCGGCGGCTGTCACCCTCGATGAATTGATCAAGACCGCCCTGGCTCGGAACCCATCGCTCCAGGCGGCGCGGCAAACCGTCGGGGCCAAGCAGGCCAGAGTCCTGGCGGAAAAGACCTTACCTGATCCGACTCTGTCATTTCAAACCATGGGTCAAGCCACTCCATTCAGATTGATGCAAGGTGATCCGTCTTCGGGACGAACGGTGAGTATCCAGCAAGATATCCCCTACCCTGGAAAGCTGGAACTGAAAGGCCAGATCGCCAATTCAGAAGCGGAAGCCGAACAATGGAATTACGAGCAAACTCGACGACAAGTAATGGCCGACATCAAAACGGCCTACTATGGCCTTTATTTAGTTTATAAGTCTGTTGAAGTAGTTGAAAAAAATCGGGACTTGCTCCGAACCATGGGCCGACTATCCGAGGCGAGATACCAGGCCGGTCAGGGTAACCAACAGGATATTCTTAAAGTTCAGGTGGAAATAACGAAACTTATCGACAAATTGACCCTATTGGACCAACGCCGGAGCACCACCGAAGCCTTGATCAATAGTCTGCTCTATCGTCAACCCGACACGCCCTTAGGGCGACCGGCCGAATTCACCAAATCCGAATTGCATTATTCACTAGACCAACTCAACCAGCTCGCCCAGAGCAATTCCCCCAAACTGAAAACCCAGGACCGGGAAGTCCATCGCAATGAATACCAGGTGCAGCTAGCCAAACAGGAATTTTATCCTGATTTTTCGGTCGGCCTGAGCTATGTCGACCGGGATGAGATGAGGGAAATGTACGGCCTTATGGTAAGTGTTAAACTTCCCGTATATTTTTGGCGCAAACAGGAGCCTCAACTGCAAAGCGCCAAGCTGAATCTGGATAGTGCCCAGAAACAACGCGACAATTTGGGTTCCACCCTAGCCTATAATATCAAAGAAGCTTATCTGACAGCCACCACCGCGGACAAGTTGATTCAGCTCTACACGACAACGGCCATTCCAATGGCTAAACTCACCCTTGAATCATCTCTGGCTTCATATCAGACCGGAGCGGGAGACTCTCTCTCGGTGATAAACAACATAGTCACCTTGTTGGATTACGAACTGAAGTACCATGAGGCCGTGACAGATTTTCAGAAAGCCTTAGCCCAGATAGAACCCATTGTCGGCGTCGACTTAACCGGCGTCACCAGTCGTTCCGAGATCAAACACGAACATGCGGCAGATAAATAACCAAGAAATGACACGTTGCAACCTGACGATCTATTAAGGAGAAGAGTGATGCCCAGGGACAGTCTGACACCGCTGAAAGATATTTTGAAGTTGGACCAACCAAGGCCCAAGAGGCACGGGGTTATGTGGATCATCATTCTCCTATTGATTCTGGGGGGGATAGCCCTGGCTGATCACTTCTACAACGATATGCGCCTCAGCCGAAAGTTGATCGAGTCAGCCCGGCACACTTATGCCCAATTACGTAAACAACCGACATCGGAGGTCCCCAGTCCCAAACCTGCCGGCGAAAAAAAGATCCTGTACTGGCAAGACCCGATGAATCCGGCCCACAAGTCGGACAAGCCGGGAAAGGCTCCGGACGGCATGGATTTGGTTCCCATCTATGCCGATGATGAAGGCGACAAAGAGAGCCCGCCACCCGGTGGGTTTAAGATCAGCCCCCAAAGACAACAGCTCATCGGAGTGCAATTTGGGGAAGTGGTAGAAAGAAAATTAACCAAGACCATCCGGACGGTGGGGCGACTGGCTTATGACGAAACGAAGATTCGGCGCATCCAGACGCGGGTCGATGGTTGGATAAGCCGGGTCTATGTCGATTTCACCGGGAAATTGGTTAAAAAAGGTCAACCGATGATCAGTTTTTATAGCCCGTCCTTAGTTGCCACAGGGCAGGAACTGCTCATTGCCAAGAAATCGAAAGATGCCCTGGCCGACAGCCCATATAAAGATATCGGGCAAAGCACCCAGACACTTTACGAGGCAGCCAAGAAACGGTTACGATTGTGGAATGTCTCCGAAGCCCAGATCCGGGAAATCGAAAAACGGGGAGCTCCGTTGACCACGTTGACGCTCTATGCTCCCAGCGGAGGTTTTGTCCTGGCTCGTAACGCTTTTGAGGGGCAACGGATCGCCCCGGAAACAGAACTCTACACCCTGGCGGATTTATCAACCATTTGGCTCCTGGCCGAAGTGTATGAGTCTGAATTGCCGCTGATCCAAATCGGTCAAACAGGAACCATGACGCTTCCTTCCTTCCCGGGCAAGGTTTTCACCGGCAAAGTGAATTACATCTACCCCGAAGTCGATAAGGTGGCTCGGACTATTAAAGTCAGACTTGAATTTCCTAACCCTGGGGTCCAGTTAAAACCGGACATGTATGCCAATGTGGTGTTCAGTATCGAATATGGTCGGCAGACGGTCGTGCCCGAGGATGCGGTGCTCGATTCCGGGACGGAGCAGTTTGTCTTTATGGCTCGAGACGGCGGCTATTTCGAACCACGTCAGGTCACCTTGGGACAAAAAATGGACAACTTCTACCAGGTCTTGGACGGCCTTAAACCTGGTGACCGGGTAGTCACTTCGGCCAACTTTCTGATCGACTCGGAAAGCAAATTGAAATCCGCGTTTACCGGAATGGCGGGAAAAGGACAGGCAGGCCATGGCGGTGACGCGCCTCCCGAGGCCAAAGAAAAAGATTCTCATGGCAACCCCCAAGACGTCTTACCCAGCCAAAACCGATCTGAGCAGACTCCGGTCAAACCCAAATTAACTAGTGAGACGCCACCTGCCATTACCCATTCCAGACATGAGCCGGCTATCCAACCAACGCCGGAAGAAAAATCCGCCGGCCACGCCGGACATGATCAGCAGATACCAGCTGAATTGCGGCCTTCCCCAAGTCATCAACCCGATCAGATGGCGCCCATGCCCACGGCCTATCAGGAAAAGGTCCCGGACCATTCTGGTCATGGTCACACCAGTCATTAGTAACAACTCACGAGCAACAAGGAACCAGCAACGAGAAACCAGCAACAAGGAAGCGGGCCATGATTAACCGGATTATCGATAGTTGCGCCAACAATAAATTCATCGTCTTCCTCTTTGTCGGCGTGGCTGTCTTCTCCGGCTATTACGCTATAAAGAATATCCCGCTGGATGCCATCCCGGACCTCTCCGACACCCAGGTGATCATTTATTCCCGGTGGGACCGCAGCCCCGACATCATGGAGGATCAGGTCACCTACCCGATTATCACGGCCATGCTGGGCGTGCCGAAAGTGAAAGATATTCGTGGGTTCTCCGACTTTGGCTTTTCTTACGTCTATATCATTTTTGAAGAAGGCACGGATATGTATTGGGCGCGATCGCGGACTATTGAATACCTGAGTAACATTTTGCCGCGGCTCCCCCAAGGTGCCCAGGTGGAAATGGCCCGTGATGTGACAGCGGTAGGCTGGGTGTACCAATACGCTCTGGTGGACAAAACCGGGAAGCGCAATCTGGCCGACCTGCGGTCCATCCAGGACTGGCAGTTGCGGTATGAGTTGCAGTCAATCCCTGGAGTGGCCGAGGTTGCCCCGCTGGGTGGGTTCGTCCGGCAGTATCAGGTCAATCTGGATCCCAATGCCCTGGTCTCTTACAAGATTCCTCTGGAAAAGGTGACTGAGGCTATTCGAGACGGCAACAATGACGTGGGCGGCAGGTTGTTGGAGATGGCCGGCCGGGAATACATGATCCGCGGCCGGGGTTACATCAAGTCAACCGCCGATATTGGCAATATCGTGGTGGGCCGAAATGCCGAGACCGGTACGCCGATTTTGGTCAAGCAACTGGGTCAGGTGGTGCTGGGTCCGGACATCCGGCGCGGGGTGGCGGACCTGGATGGCGAAGGGGAGACGGTCGGCGGGATCGTGATCATGCGGAACGGGGAAAATGCACTTAAGGTCATCGAACAGGTACGCAAACGGCTCGACCAGATCAAACCGTCTTTACCTCCCGGCGTAACCATCGTGCCTACTTACGACCGGGCCGAACTGATCGAACGGGCCATTGAGACATTAAAAGGCACGCTCATCGAAGAATTGACCATTGTCAGCCTGATTATTCTCATCTTTTTGTGGCACATCCCCAGCGCCATTGTGCCCATCATCACTATTCCGATCACCGTGATTATCGCCTTCATCCCCATGTATGGGTTTAAGATTACGGCCAACATCATGTCTCTGGGCGGGATAGCCATTGCCATTGGGGCCATGGTGGACGCCTCTATCGTGGTCGTGGAGCAGACCCACAAAAAACTGGAACATTGGGAGGCGGATGGTCGGCCGGGTAATTTCAAAGACGTCGTTATTGGTGCGGTTAAGGAGGTCGGGGGGCCGAGCTTTTTTGCCCTGCTGGTTATCGCCGTTGCCTTTATGCCCGTGTTTACTTTGGAAGCACAAGAAGGCCGGTTGTTTAAGCCCTTGGCCTTTACCAAAAATTTTTCCATGATTATTGCGGCTGTGCTGGCCATTACCCTGGATCCGGCCATTCGGCTGTTGTTTACCCGAATGGACCGGTTTCGTTTCCGTCCCCGCTGGCTGGCCGGCCTGACCAACGCCGTGCTGGTGGGTAAAATTCACAAAGAAGAAAATCATCCCATTAGCCGGCCGTTGATGAAAATCTATCATCCCCTGGTCAACTTCGTGTTACGGCATCAGTGGTTGACCATCACTGCCGCGGTGCTTGTAGTGGCTCTGACTGTTCCGGTTTTCAACCAGTTGGGATCGGAGTTTATGCCTCCTTTGGATGAAGGGGCGCTTTTGTACATGCCCACCACCCTGCCTGGGATCTCGGTGACGGAAGCCCAGAAGCTGTTGCAGGTGCAGGATAAAATAATCAAGACCTTCCCCGAGGTGGAGCGGGTCTTTGGTAAAGCCGGACGGGCGGAGACAGCCACGGATCCGGCCCCCTTCTCCATGATGGAAACGGTCATTATCCTTAAGTCGCCGGCCCAATGGCCGAAAATCCCCCGCTGGTATTCCGATTGGGCCCCGGATTGGTTACAGAATATTTTGCGCCGGGCCTGGCCGGATCATAAAAGCACCCAGGAATTGATTTATGGCCCAGGGGGGTTGAATGAATCCATCCAAATTCCCGGTGTAGTCAATGCCTGGACCATGCCCGTCAAGGCCCGCATAGATATGTTGACGACAGGAGTACGAACGCCCGTCGGGATTAAGATTCTGGGGCCCGATTTAAACAAAATCCAAGAACTCGGCCGGCAAATCGAAACGGCTTTGAAAGATGTCCCAGGCACCACGAGTGTTTTTGCCGAGCGGACGGCTGGTGGGTATTTTATTGATTTCGTGTTAAAACGTGATGAAATGGCCCGTTATGGTCTGACCGTTAAGCAGGTGGAAATGGCCGTTACATCAGCCATAGGCGGTGAGAACATCACTACCACCGTGGAGGGACGCGAGCGTTATCCGGTTAATGTCCGTTATATGAGGGACTACCGTAGCTCCATCGATCGCTTAAACCGGACCCTGGTGGCGACCATGGACGGAACCCAGATTCCCATGGGCCAGA
The DNA here is from genome assembly GCA_015233285.1 of Deltaproteobacteria bacterium. Next base: position 8,051 of record JADFYA010000006.1, read on the forward strand.
TAGCCGATATCAAGCTGCTGTCGGGACCGGGGATGATCCGGGATGAAAACGGCCGGTTAAGCGGATATGTTTATGTGGACCTGGGCAATCGTGATGTGGGCGGTTATGTGGCCGAGGCCAAACAAGTGGTTAAAGAAAAAATACAACTCCCGGTCGGTTATACCCTGGTCTGGAGTGGACAATATGAGTTTATGCAGCGCGTTTCGGAAAGACTCATGTTTGTCATCCCGATTACTCTGTTCATTATCTTTCTGCTCATTTACTTCAACACCGGTTCCGCAGCCAAGACATTGATCATTTTTCTGGCTGTCCCCTTTTCGGCCGTCGGGGCGATTTGGTTCCTCCATTTCTTGGGCTATAACATGAGCATCGCGGTCTGGGTAGGGTTGATTGCCCTGATGGGGGTGGATGCCGAGACCGGTGTCTTCATGTTACTTTATCTCGACCTGGCCTATTACGGTCTGCGAGATAAGGGATTGATGAAATCTCGGGAGCATTTGAGACAGGCGATTGTGGAAGGTGCGGTCAAGCGACTCAGGCCGAAGTTTATGACCGTGGCGGTAATGTTCACGGGTCTGGTGCCCATCATGTGGTCGACCGGTACCGGATCGGATGTCATGAAACGCATCGCCGCGCCCATGGTCGGAGGCATTTTCACTTCATTTATTATGGAGCTGCTGGTTTATCCGGCCATCTACGAAATATGGCGCTGGTACTTCTATGTGCGTAAGGAAAGCGGCGAACCAATGGAAGTTGACCCGCTGATAAGCACGGAATAGATAGCCGGGCACAAGTCCGTGGAGAGAATGATGCCCAAAAAGAATTGCTGGGAATTCCAAAAATGTGGACGTCAACCGGGAGGTGACAAAGCCGAAGAGCTGGGAATTTGCCCGGCATCTATTGAGGAAGCCGCAGATGGTCTCAATGACGGCCACATGGGCGGCCGCTGTTGTTGGGTCATTGCCGGGACTTTATGCTGCGGAAAACCCCAGGGCAGCTATGCCTCGAAACTTAGCACCTGTGTCTCATGTGAATTCTACCAACTGGTCCATCAGGAGGAAGGAGTCTCTTTTGAACCAGAGGCTTCTCCTCCCCAGAAAGCACACGAATAAATTTTGATAGAATATGTGGAATCGAGTGAGATACCGCCATGGACGGAACTCCAAGTCAAATGACCCGGTCAGCCGGCATCAAGCTGCTGTCGGGTCAGGACACGACCCTGAATAACTACCGATACTTAAGCGGGCCTGCCTCCAATCCTTATTATCTACTTCCCCATCGCTGTCTTGTTACTGCATATTTTTTATACACCAAACTTCCCATGTGTAAAATATTTATGCAGTTTTGAGCTACACACTCTCCTCGCCGGTGCCGGTCAGATGTCCCCTCGCGTATTAAAATTCCTATTAAACAGATAGGTTAACTTTAAAAATAATTTCTTGGGAAGACCTGGCACGTACGTTGCTATCTTAATAGACCAAACGGGTACTTGAATTATTTACAGAAGTTCCGTCTTGGGCGGCCTTGGTGGATGAGGGTTGGATTTCAATCATTTCATCACACTGGAAACGCAAATTATCTTATAGGAGGTTTGACATGAAGAGACAGAGTCTATGGGTCATGGTGTTACTGTTAAGTCTGATGCTGACCGCAGGTACGGCCTTGGCTATGGGCGGGGGCACGGATCCCGGAAATGGGATGGGGCAATGGGGGTGCTACTCGGGCACCATTGGAATGAATACCGGCTATGAATTTAATATCGGCGACAACGCCATGATGCAGAAATTCTTGGCTGAAACCCAGTCCATCCGAACCACCATGTATCAGAAGATGAGGGACTTGAGCAGCATGTTTGCCAGTCAAACATTTGACCTCGATAAGGCCATGGCTCTTCAAAATGACATCAACGCTCTGATGGTCCAGATGAACAATACGAGGGCCATGTATATGTGGCAGGCCAAGCAGAATAACCACAATTGGATGCCGCCCGGCTACGGCATGGGGTTCTGGAGTGTCGAAGGAATGTATATGATGTTTTAGACAGAGGCGGTAAGCGATGACCAGGGTGCCACCGCTTGCCGCTTTTGTTGGCGTCACAGGGGCCGGCCCGGAAGTGCTGCCCCGTAAAACATAAGTTACGTCAGCTACAGCTCCCGGACGTGAGGGACACTTCTCCTCTTGGTTTATTTATCGGGATTAAAGTCACCGTCGATTATCTCGGTTAAGACACCGCACATGCCTGACGGAGGCTGAATAAAAGCATAGTTGCTACCCATCAGCGACCGGGGTTCTTGATCAATAGTCTTGACCCCCTTGTCATGCAATTCCTTCAACCCGGCCATCACATCGGCCACTTTATAGGAAACCAAGAAAACCCCCTCCCCCTGGCGCCGGATAAATTTGGCGACTTCACCGTCTGGGGCAGTTGATTCCATTAGTTCTAAAGCCACCTCGCCGATATAATACCTGGCCACCTTAATCTTCTCGTTTTCCGCGACATATTCCGTGCTCAGTTCCAGGCCGAGTGTTTCTTCATATATCTTTTTGGCCTGGGCCAGGTCTTTAACCGCAATACAAATATGATCAATCTTTTCCGCCTTCATTTCGGCTCCTATGATTTTTTAAGGCTGTTTTGTTTTTCCTCTAATGCGGCGATGATTTTGTCCGGGGTAATAGGGAATTCCTTGAAGCGTATCCCCGTGGCATTACATATGGCTCCCATGTAGGCCTGGGCCGCAGACATGGCAATGGACATCCCGGCTTCTTTGGCGCCATAGGGACCGACCGGATCAAGGCTCTGGACAATAATGTTCTTCACCCGAGGCATGTCCCTGGCTACCGGCACCAGGTAATCCAGTTGAGTCGGATTTAACAAATGGCCGTGATGCCAACGGCAGCCTTCGGTGAGCATCCCACCCGTGCCGCCCATGGCCACGCTGGATTCGAACTGCACCTCCACCAACCGGGGATTGAGGGCATAACCGCAATCCTGGGCGGCCGTAGCCGACAACGTGGTCACCACTCCCGTCTCCGGGTCCACCTCCACCTCTACTACCGTGGCCCCGAAAGAAAACGCCTGGGACAATTGACCGGACGGGTTGCTCACCCACTCCCGGCGGTGATCTACCTCCGGTGCAAAGTGACCTCGACCCATGATCGGTTTATTCTGAATCAGGGCCAGGCGGACAACCTTGGCCAGGGGCAAGGAAATATCGGGGCTTCCTTTGACATAGATTTTGTTATTTCTGGCTACTAAGTCAGCCGGATTGGCCTCCAACTTGTCAGCCGCGATCTCGAAGAGTTGTTTTTTGGCATCAATAGCGGCCAGGCGGACCGCATTCCCCCCGGCAAAGGTGGAAACCATGGAATAAGAACCGGGATCATTTGGGGTTAGCTCCGTGTCCGCCGACAATAAACTGATCTCTTCCATGGGGAGGCCCAACTCTTCAGCCGCGATCTGGATGAGCATGGTGTCATTCCCCTGGCCATTGTCAACTACCCCGGAGACGATGGTCGCCCCTCCGTCTTCATTGAATTTGATGAAAGCCTGAGACCCGCCCCTGATGCCTAAAGGAAAACCAGTCTGGACGGAATTAATGCCCAGGCCAATGCCGCGATAAGGTGGCAATTTACCAAATTTTTCTTTGAAACCGGAAGACTCCGCCGCCTTCTCGATACATTCGACCATGCCGCAGGAACCGATAAAAGATTTAGTCGGGGTGTATTCATTCGGACGACGACAATTTCGCAGCCTGATCTCCACCGGGTCCAGGCCCAACTCAGCCGCCACTGTGTCCAGTTGTTCCTCCAGGCCACAGGCAAAGGCCCGGCCGTGGATCCGGATCATGCCCCGGATGGGTTTGTTGGTGTAGACCCGGTAGCCATTGAACCTGACGTTGGTATGCCGATAAGCCTGCTCCATGCACAAAAAAGGGACCGATACGGCAATGGGTCCGGTACTGGTGTAGGCGCCCCCATCTAGATAGGACGTCACCTGCCTGGCCTGAACCACTCCATTTTTGTCCACCCCGATTTTATGAGTTGTTATCATGGCGTGGCCCATCCGGGTGGCGGTGCTGTTCTCTTCTCTGGTGTAAACGATCTTGACCGGCCGCCGGGTCTTGATGGACAGGATAGAGGCGATAAAATCTGCCGGACATATCTCCGACCGGCCGCCGAAGGCACCGCCAATGCAGACTTTCCGTACTTTTATCTTGCTTAACGGTATCCGCAGGGCATTGGCCAGGGGTTTGGACTTCATGTGCGGACCGGCATTGGGACACCAGACCTCCAGGTTCCCGGCCAGGTCACAACTGGCGGTCACGGCGTACGGTTCCGCCATGAAATATGAATCTTCAACGGCCCGGTAGGTATCCTCCCGGATTAAATGGGCCGAGGCAAAAGCGGCATCGACATCGCCGACATCAATGGATACGTGGATATGAACATTTCCGGGATATTCTTGGTGAATAACGGGAGCCCCTTCAGCCATGGCGTCCAGGGGATCGAACACCGCGGGCAACAACTCGTATTCCACTTTAATCAGGTCCAGAGCTTCAAGGGCCGTATCTTCATCCACGGCGGCCACTCCCGCCACCTCATCACCCACATACCGGACTCGGTCAGTCTGGATCATCCGCTGGTCCCTGGTATAGGGGAACACACCCCACTTCTCCCCCGGTGTATCCGCGCCGGTGACTATGGCTTTGACCCCAGGGAGACGCAAAGCGTTGGAGGTATCGATGGAGACAATCCTGGCATGGGGATGAGGGCTGCGCAAGACCTTCCCCACCAGCATTTTGGGTAAGTTCAAGTCAGCGGTGAACAAGGCCTCGCCGGTTACTTTGGGAATGGCATCCGGTCGAATGACGTTCTTACCGATATATGAGTATTCGGGCATGGTTGACCTCATCGCTTTTTTTCTTGGCTCTCGTCGTGTTCACACCGAACTAAATCAGATCACCGGCAAAGGCCGGCAGCCGGTTCGCGGCCATTCATTTACTTAAGGCCTCTTCCAGTCCGCGTTTGAAATGGTCCAGCGACTCAGCTTTGGCCGCCATCTTAACCATAGACTTGAGCAGGTCCAGATCGTTGATGGAATTCAGGGATTGCAGTATCTTTCTGGGGACCGGACCGAATTTGTCTCTAATGATATCGACGACATACTGACGAGAAATACGAATCGCTCCCTCGGCTCTCCCTTCAGCTCTCCCTTCGGCTCTCCCTTCAGCCTTGCCTTCAGCCTTGCCTTCAGCCTTGCCGGTCTTGTAGACGAACTTTTTGAGAATTTCGTATCCTGGCGAGTCCAACATAAAGTCTTTCCTCCTTTCTAAAAGTTCCTCCGCCAATTTAGAGGACACCATCGCCGCTAAGATGAACATGGAGCTAAGCATCACCGACTTTTCTTCTTTGGGCAGATGGCTCTCGAAAATAATCTGGTCGGCCTGATGAGCAAGTCTTTTCCCGTGGCGCATCAGTGGGACAAAGGGCATTAGCGGAAGCACCTCTTGATCAATGATCTCCTGGGAATCATACTCATAAACTCGGACCAATCTAAACTGATAAGATATTTCTTGGTCACGATAATGATTCGTGGCCAACCTGGATGGCCGCAGGAGCAAGACGCAGGAAATGGCATCCAGATCATATTTCAATTGATAACGAGTACGGTAAGCCAACAGTCTCCGGGGAATGTCTTTTTCCCATCTGGTTTGAATTTCCAGTAAAACCAACTGACTGCGTCCCTTTTCATCAGTCCACTTAATAGGGAAGTCACTGCGCATCAAGCTGGCCGTCTCTTGAGGCGCTTCTTCAAGCAACTCGCTGTCGAGCACCGCCAGTCCCACCAGGCGGCGAAGGATTTCTTTCTGGCCTTTTTCTATCAACTGCTTGGACGTGATATCATAGTGCATTGATGTCTCACCTGAGAATGACTTGTTTCCCGCCCCAAAAGCCAACAGGTTGTCCGGCTGTCCGGTATATTGTCCGGCAGGTCCTCCGAAACATAACGGCATCTTCCAATCGATTTAACTATATCAGTTTATCCTGATTCGGACAACGACTTTTCACCCTTATCCGCTTTCGCCTTCAATGCGGTCAAAATCTTTTCGTTGGTGATGGGCAGATCCTTGATTCTGACGCCCACGGCATCATAGATGGCATTGGCAATAGCCGGAGCGGAAGGGACGCATCCCGGTTCACCCACCCCTTTGGCCCCAAAAGGCCCGACAGAATCCACCGGCTCCACAATAATAGGTTTGACCGGGACATAATCCATAGCCGTAAGCATCTTATAATCCAAGAAGTTATCATTCATCACCCGACCATTCCTGACAATAAGCTGCTCAGACAAAGCATAACCGGTACCCATGACGGCCGCCCCATAAATCTGCCCTTCTAAGAGCATGGGGTTCAAGGCCCGACCCACATCGTGCGCGGCATAGTACTGGAGTATCTTCACCTGACCGGTTTCCTTGTCTACCTCGACTTCCACGCCAGTGGCTCCATAGGCATAGCAGCAAGACAGATTACCTTTAAATTCCCGATCCAGCATTTCATTAGGGGGATCATAGAAGTATTCGGCCATGATCATTCGGCCTTGCCGAGAGTAATGGACTTTGCGCAGGAGCTTGTCCAGCTCCATCTGACGTTCTGGATTATCCGGGTCCGAGGTGACGAAAATCATCCGGTTCTTGATGTCCAGCTCATTGGGTGCGGCCCCTAAATGACGAGAGGCTAATTCTAAGATTTGCTGCTTAATCTTGGCGGCCGTGTTTATAGCTGCATTACAGGATACAAATGTCTGGCGGCTGGCATGGGTGCCCACGTCCCACGGGCATATATCGGTATCGCCTTTGATAACATTGACATCTTCGGTCCGGAGGCCCAGCACCTCGGCGGTGACCTGAGCCAGCACGGTTTCCGAGCCCTGGCCAATTTCTACCGCCCCGGTGATGACGCTGATTTTGCCAAAGTCATCGAGCTTCATGATCATGCCGTGCCCATCGGATTTGTAGACCCTGGCCCCGCCGCCGACGTGGATCAGGGAAGCTATGCCCACCCCTCGCCCCTGACCCCGACCCTGCGAACTTGTCCAGTCGAGACCGTCAGCCACTTTTTCCAGGCATTCCTTTAGTCCGCAAGTGGTTATTTTGAAATTTTGGGGAGTGATTTCTCCGGGCTGATTGACGTTACGCATCCTAAAGTCCAGGGGATCGATACCCGCCTGTTCAGCCAGTTGATCCAGGTTGCATTCCAAGGCAAAAGTGGCCTGGGGATTGCCGTATCCACGCATGGCCTGAGAATAAATATTGTTGGTATAAACAGATTTGGCCGTGTAGCTGATGTTGGGCACGCGATAAAGGGAAGAGATGGGGACCATCATCACCGAGGGAGTGGTGGCTCCCCAGGAGGTGTAAGCGCCATTGTCAAGAAGCATGGCCACTTCGCGGAAGGTCAATTTCCCGTTTTTATCGCATCCCTGGGTGACATCGATGATGGCCGGCTGCCGGGGGGGTTGATACTGAAATTCTTCAGCCCTGGTGAACATGATTTTGACGGGTTTGCGGGTCTTGAAAGATAGTAAAATAGCAATATACTCATAAATATGGGTATCTAGTTTGCTGCCGAAACCACCACCGATAACCGTGTTGATGATCCGGGTATTCTTGCCCTTTAGCCCCATGGCCGCCAGGGCGCTGTTAAAATCATTTTGGGCCAAAAAGGGAATTTGAGTAATGCTGTACATGGTCAAATTATTATTGAGATCGAACTGGGCGATGCAGCCGCTCAGGCCCATACAGCAATGAGCCACCCAGGTAACCCGGTACTGGTCTGAAACCGTATAAGCCGCCGCGGCCTTGCCTGTATCCATATCGCCACACTGGAGATTCCAGGGCAGCTTCAGGATGTTGCTCGTGGCCGGACGTCCTTTGGGGTCAAATTCGTGGATTAGGGGGGCGCCGTCTTGCATGGCCTCGACAGGATCAAATACTCCGGGGAGTTCCTCGTACTCCACTTCGATCAGATCCAGGGCCGCCTCGGCGATATCAGGGTCAATGGCGGCCACGGCAGCCACTTCGTCCTTCCAATTGCGGACTTTCCCTTTTTTCAACGGGGTGTTGTCTTTCATGAATCCGACGCGAATCTCGGGAATATTATATCCCGTCAAAACGGCCCGCACTCCAGGCAGGGATTCGGCCTTTGAAATATCTATATGTTTAATCCGGGCATGAGGATATTTGCTATAAAGAATCTTGCCGTACAACATGCCCGGTAGCTTCAGATCATTAATATAACTGGCCCGGCCAGTGACCTTTTCCCGGGCGTCTACCTTGGGAATCCGGCGGCCGACATTGGCAAATTCCGTCATGATTTTCCTTTCTCAAGGGGCACCCGCTCCAGGCCGTCATAATATGCCCACGCGGGACAGTCTGATTAGTCTCCGGTTGGTTCGGTGGCAGCTTTGATGGCTTCAATGATTTGGATATAACCGGTGCATCGGCAGAGATTTCCGGCGATTCCGGCCCGAATCTGATCTTCGGTGGGGTGAGGGTTCTCCATTAACAGAGCCTTGGCGGACATGACCATCCCTGGAGTACAGAAACCGCATTGGACGGCGCCATGCTGAATAAAGGCTTCCTGGACCGGATCCAGACGGCCATGTTCATCCGCCAGCCCTTCAACCGTGACCACATCGGCCGACTCGACTTCCAAGATGGGCATGAGGCAGGAATTGATGGATAATCCATTGACCAGGACGGTGCAGGCACCGCACTCCCCTACCCCACATCCTTCCTTGGTTCCGGTAAGCTCAAATTGCTCCCGCAAGACATCCAGGAGAGTACTGGAAACATCAACTTCAGCACTGACCAGTTTTCCGTTCAAGGTAAAGAATATTTCTTTTTTCATGTGGTAGCCCTCTCCATCGCCAGCCTGATCATCCTTTTGGTGAAAACCGTGATCATCTCCTCCCGATACCAGGCGCTGGCCCGGAGGCTGTTCCGGCAGGAAGTCCCCTGACAAACAGCCTGCGCCACCCTGTCCAATACCTCCGGAGTAACCGTCCGGCCTTCCAGAAGCGCTTCCGCAGCAAAGGCTCGCATGGGCGTTGGTCCAGCCACCCCATAGGCCAGGCGGGCCTTTCTGATCGTCTGTTTATCGGGTTCTAGGTAAAGCTGAACAGCCACGCCCAGTAAAGGCAAGTCCATGGCGGCGCGTCGAGATAACTTATAGTAGGCCCCACCACAAGGGGGAGTATATTTGGTCAAGAAAAATTCTGTCAAAATTTCATTTGGTTGCATTATTGTTTGGCCTGGCCCGACAAAGAATTCGGTCAAGGGGATATCCCGGCTTCCCTGTGCTCCTCGAACTCGGGCGACTGCCTCCAAGGCCAGCAAAGGCGAAGCCGTGTCCGCGGACGGAGCGGCATTGACAATGTTGCCGCCAATAGTTGCGGTGTTTCTGATTTGAACGGAGCCGATATTCTTTACGGCATCGTGCAGAATGGGATACCTGGATTGGACGAGTGACGACGTTTCCAATTGCCGATGGGTGGTCATCGCGCCAATGGTCAACATACCATTTTCTTTGACATACGACATGTCCGGAATGTTCTTTAAAGAAATCAAAGCCGCGGGATCAATTTGCCCGAGTTTCCGCTTGACCAGCACATCCGTCCCCCCGGCTATCAGCACGGCCCTATCACCGGCTCCGGCCAGGAGGTCCAGCGCTTCCTCAACTGAGGTGGGCTTAAAGTAGTCGTATCGTTTCATGGTCCGGTATCCCTTTTTTGCGTTGCCGGTTACACGTTGCTTGGTGCTGGTTGTTTTCAACGAATGACCAGTAAAAGTAACCAGCAACCATGGACTATCCGTTAAAGGCATCCTTTGGCGGGTTAGATTTAAATATATCACCATGATATGATCTGGCCTGGATACTGTCGTCGATTGTTTCCAACAGATATAGCCGCAAAGCGTCATGAGAGCCGGCGCCCATAGCCCTATAGGCGGCTTTGAAACACTCCCAACTGTGGGTGGTTGAAAAGAGTTGAACATCAAAAGCCGTCAAAGCTGCAGCCACCTCATCCCAAAAAGGTTGTAAGATGACCGGATGGAGACCGTTCTCGATTTCATTCACCAGTACCGCTTCACCCTCGGCATTGGATATAGTCAAAAGCAAGTTCAGCATCCGGCCCAGGCCGTCGCCCATCATGGTCAAAGGAATCATCCGGCCCATGCCGATGTCGCCGTGGATAATGGATATCCCGGCCGAGGTGATGACCGATAAGCGGTCAAGCCGGGGTTCAACGGTGCGCAACGCCTTGAGGATGAACTCATGTTTCCCTTGCATCTCTAATTTACTATATATTTCAGCATCTTTGGTGGGACGGGGTAGGTTTCTGGCGGGAATGTAAATAAAGTCGGATTTTTCAGGCAGTTTAGATGATTTAAACCTGACGCCGTCAATGCTGATTAGGGCCCGGGAAATATAGCTTTCACCGCCGGTTCCAATATATTCAAATTCCAGATTATCCCCTCTGTATTTAGGGGTTAGCACCCCGACTTCCGTTTCCCCACGGCTATCCCGCAGATCACCTGGGACGTAATCTTCCTTCCTTTCCATCAATCGAATAATCAGCTTACTAAGCCGTTGTTCCTGGTCCAGGCTATACAACTCGATCTCTTGGGAAGGATCGTTTTGATAGAACAAAGATGTCCAAAGAAACCTCTCTGCCTCACCAAAGTGGCCGAACCCGCGAAAGTCGTTAATTTTAAGCACCAACCAGGGGTGATTTGGCCGCTGGAGCAGATATAGTCCCTCCAAAATGGCCGTTTTCCCGGTATTGTTGCGGCCGGCAATAAGATTGACTCTCCCCAAACTTGCCAGGGACAGATTCCGGAGACATTGAAAATTTTTGAAATGAACTGATGCAAACACGCCGCCACCCAGGATATTTGATGTTATTTAGACGGAAAAATCGATTAAAAGTAGTCACTCGTCATTCAAGGCAATGGCCACGGCGCCCTGAAGGAAGGCTTCGTAAGTCACTCAAGATGTGAAGGAGCCATAATCAGATTTTGAAGAAGCCCCAAGCCTGAAGGGCCGGTATAAGTAGTGGGCCGGACTCCAGCCATAACCAATCCAGATCCAGCCATAGTCCTGGTAGTGCCCGGCTATGAAAAATATGGTCTTCGCTAATTCGCATTGGGTAATAGGAACCATCATCACCCAAATGGTAAAATTCAGCCTGATGATGAAGCGGATCAATTAACCAGTACTCCCGCACGCCGCCTTGTTCGTACTCGCGATATTTCTCGGTCCGATCACGAGTCAGACTATCAACACTGACGATTTCCACAGCCAGATCGGCCGGGCCATCAAGGTAGGTATTTTTGATTCGATCAAGATGATCTCTATCTATGAATAAAATATCCGGTTCACGTCCCGGTAATTCGGGCCCGGTTTTCATCTGAAATGGTGCCACAAAAACTGTGCCCAACCGATGCCATTGAACAAAGAACGTCAACAGACTACTCAAAGAAACGACCAACTCTTGATGTTGCCTTGATGCCGGCCCCATGAAAATAACCTCACCATTGACCCATTCCGCAAATGTTCCATCGTCCGCCCAATCCAGGAATTTTTCGTAGGACATCCGAGGCGGTGAAGGCGCTTTTGTGGAAATCTCCAGGTAATCGGTTCTGGCTGCCAGTGACATGAATTTTCTCCCGGTTAAGGGTTGGGTCAATGATGGCCACCTTCGAGGAGCCCGACATCAAATCACTCCCCACTCCTCCAATATCTCCAGCTCTGACGGAAGTGGGTCTTGCCACAGCCATTCCACATCTATCCATAACCCGTTCAGCACCAGGCTCCGATATACTCGACCCTGTTCCAACGGCCCCCGATGGTACAACCCATCCTCCCCCAATTGATGGAACTCGGCCTGCTGGATTTCCGGGTCGATCAGCCAGTATTCTAATACCCCACCTTGTTGGTATTCATACAGCTTTTGCTTTCTATCCCGATTCTTACTGTCTTCACTTATGATTTCCACGACTAAGTCGGCCGGACCGTCCAGATAATTTCTCTTGAGTCGGTCAAGGTGATTTCGAGCGATGAAAATTATATCCGGCTCCCGCCCTGGTAACCCTGGACCGGTCTTCATCTGAAACGGAGCTGAGCAGACTTTTCCCAATCCCTTCCGATTAACGTAAAGTCTGAGCAGCACAGTCAAGAAAGCTGCCAAATCCTGATGTTGAAAAGATGCCGGCCCCATGAAAATCACCTCCCCATCAACCCATTCTGCAAATGTATCGTCCGTCCAGGCAAGGAATTCCTCGTAGGTCATCTTGGGAATAATCGGGGGGGGCACTGTCGAATAGAGCTGTTGATCAAATCTTTCCGTAAGAGACATGGGCCGTCACCTCCAAAAAAGACTATCGAGTGTTAAAAGATTACAGTCCAACTGCACCGTCGTCCCCAGGATGCACGCTCATAGGTCCGGGCTGGACCCAACCGTCATCCGGTCGGGTCATTTAATGAAAGAAGGGAGGAAAAGCACCACTTGTGGAAAGACGGTAATTACGATCAGGCATAAGATGAAGGGAACGAAGAACAGCTTCATTCCGTGGAAGACTTCCAATGGAGAAGCCGTGCGGGATACGGCGGCCACCACAAACATGTTGGACCCGGGGAGTGGCACAAAGGCGCCTATTTTGGAGACCATAACCATGACTAGGGAAAACCAGATCGGGTCATAGCCCAGACGGGTGATGATTGGTAGAAAAAACGGAAAAGTGATCAATAAGAAAGCCATCTCATCCATGACCAATCCGCCTACCAGAAAGACTATTCCGATGTCGGCCAGGATGAGCCAAGAAGGGACGCGCAATTCCGTCGCCAACCGGACTAGGGCCTGGGGTAGCCCCGTCATACCCAGAAATCGGCTAAAAATCGTGACACCAACCAGGAGCAGAATGATCATGCTGGAAATCCTGACCGTGTCCATCAGGGAGCAGGCAAACTGTTTCCAGGATAAAGTCCGGAATAGCACATTGAGCAAGATGACCAGCACCGCCGCTCCTGCTCCGGTTTCCGTAATGGTCAACCGCCCGAACCACAGGCCCATTATGAGGACGATTAGGATGATTTCCAGTTCAATCCAGTTGGCCATGGTTAAAATTCTATCAATGCGATCGACCTTGGGCTTAACCTGGCTCCAGCCTAACTGATCTTGACAGCCTATCGGAATAATCAGCACAAACATGGCCAGCAGGATCAGGCCCGGAACCAGGCCGCCCATAAACAGCCGGCCGATGGACTGATCGGACTGGAGACCTATGACAAGTAGGATAAGACTGGGCGGGAGGATTGCCCCCAAAATTGTCCCGCCCGCCACCGAGCTGGTACTAAGAAAGATAGGGTACTTGAGTTGTTTCATTTCCGGCAAAGCCGCCGCACCCATAGCTGCCGCCGCGGCGGGACCGGTGCTGCAGATGGACGAATATCCGGCGGAGGACAGCACGGCTGCCATGGCCGCACCACCCCTGATGTGCCCCAACCACTTCTGAGCCGAGTCAAAAAAACGCTTGTTCAGACCGGAATAAAAGCAAACAGACCCGAGTAAAACAAAAACGGGGATAGCTGTCATCCGGTTGAGTGAAGATGTGTCGAGGATGCTTATGGTTACCACGTCCATAGCCTTAGCCGGCCCAGACAAACACCAGATGCCGCCTAACCCCACAACACCCAGGGCCATACTGATCGGCATCCGGAAAAGGAAGACAGCCAATCCCAGGATGGTTAGTCCCCAGACACCCGTTTCAACCGAGTTCATCGGCCTCACTCCTCTCGGGAATTAGAGTCTTCCAGAGCTCAATCAGGAAGATCAAAGCCAACCCGGCGTAGCCCAATCCCATCAAGAAGATGAACGGGTATAAGACCAGGCTCCTGCTTTCGGCCGGGCTGCCGTTAATCATCAAAGAATATGCCCGGAAGGTGATTTCTTCGGCGATGAACCCGAAGAAAAACATGAACACCAGACAGGATAAGGCATCCACCGTCCGCTGAACGATTCGGGGCAATCGACCGGTGACCACATTGGTCCTGAGATGTCCCTTGATCAACTGGGTGTATCCCAGGGCCAGGGCGGCGGCGGCGGCCAACAGCCAGCCCTTTAGTTGAGACGTGCCTGGAATGGATATGCCAATGCCGAAGGTATCCAGTAGTGTCTCAATGCAGATCAACCCGACCATTAAGGCCAATAGAAATCCGGCCAGACGAATCAGCCAGATACTTAGCGACTCAATTAACTTAGTCAGATATCTCATATTACCCCAAACGTCATTCTGACGAAAATGAGAACGACTAGGCCATAGTTAGACCCCGGCCCGGCTTCGGTTCGCTTTTACTCTTTTGGCTCTGCTACCTGAACTCAGGCAGTAATGGCTCCGCCTCAGGTAAATCCTGATCCAGCGGCGCAGGTGTAGCAATGATCTCGAACGGCAATAAGGGAGCCGGGTTCCGGTGGGCCGTCCATTTGACTCACGTGGGTCTTACCCCTGACCAGCGGTAGATCCAGGGCCAGGTTGAAATCACAGTCATACAGATATCCGTCCCAGGAAACGGAGACCAGCGTCCGGCACATCAGGCCGGCGACGGCACAGGCATTGAAATTAGCGGCAATCATTTCCATATACCTGTCGTAATTGCCGGACCCGATCAGCCACTCTCGAAACCTGCCCAAGGGGACGTTGGCAAAAGTGAACAGGTTATTGAAGGTGATTCCCCATTTCTGATGCAATACTTGCCGAAATCTTTTTTCGGTCTGGGCCTGGGAGGCCGGCAAAAAGGCCCCCGCCGGATTGGCGACCAGGTTCAGCGTCAAACCTGAATCCATCCGGCCATAGCCCAGCCCGTTAAGCCGGTTGATCGCCTCGACGCTCTGCCGGAAAATTCCGGGGCCGCGTTGTGATTCGGCCTGCGACTCATTTAAAGAAGGGAAAGAGGCCGTGATCACCACCCGATAACGCGTCAGGGTATTGTATAGAAATTCCCGGCTGCCGTCGTTTAGGGCAGATAGATTGCTCCTTAAGATGACCTGGGAGGCCAAGGGCGCCAGTCTGGAGATGATGTTTGCCAAATCAGGATGCATTTCAGGCGCCCCGCCCGTGATATCGATGGTCTTAAAATGACTGCGCCCGGCATAGGCGACAACCTGATCGATAGTCGCGGCATCCATCAACTCCAGTCGGTGGGGACCGGCATCCAGATGGCAGTGTCGGCAAGCCTGATTGCAACGAAGACCGAGATTGACTTGCAAGGTCGTCGTCTGTTGCCGATCCAATCTGAGCCCATGTTCTGCTATAGCCAGATGGAATGGTTTAATTTGTCGGTCGGCCTGTAATGCATCCATATGGTATCCAAGATGGGAGGGCGAAAGACAGAGCGGCTCCCTACCACCTTTGGTTTAGAGAGATAATTTTTCGGCGACATTCCGCATTTGAATGCCGTGAATCAAGGATGCGCCGCCCCTGATGGCCGTGGCTACATGAACGGCCTCGGTCATCTCCGCCAGGTTGGAACCTTTGCCCAGACACGCCTGGGTGTAGGCATCGATGCAATAGGGGCACTGGATAGTATGGGCCACAGCCAGGGCAATGAGAGATTTCTCCCTTTCAGTGAGTTCCCCTTCGGCAAATACGGCCTGGTAGTATTCAAAGAATTTCTTGGCCAGGTCTGGAGCCTCCTTGCCGATCTCTTCAAACTTGGCCAGATCTTGATGTTTGTAATATGAGTCCATTATAACTCCTCCTCGGGGTTATGGCAATTTGTTCTGTGGGAATACCCGGAAAAAAATAAAATACGGATGAGATGCCCGTCGAAATTGACGGCCTACGGTCAGATTGACATTTGCCATGTTACTATGATATAGTGCCTCCTAAAAATGCGGTCAAGTTAAAAAGTCTTCATGTTGGGCATTTTGCTCTTCGTTTTACCGGAAACCGGTCCTGCCCGGTGCAGGCTGTCGGAATTGGACGCACCCGGCATATATTCTCGGTACATACCAGGGCGGAAGGGTAATACATAATGCCTTCGTCTCCGGTTACCGTTTGTATCGGGAGACTGGTTTCACCAACACGGCACGACCGATTTTGTTTCTGGACGGCAATTATACCGGAACCTGATTAATACTTTCACCTAACACGGCCTTTCAGCCGAATGTAGAGAAAGGAATATGCCCATGCATCACGATCTGTCGGACCTGAGACCGGATAATGTTAAGGCTCGATTTCCCAAGAGTAAGACTCCACTTTTCAACGGTCGAGCCTTGATCAAGACCGCCAAACAGAACATCGCCATGATCATGGCCTGCAACATGCGCTGCCGTCTCCCGGTGGCCGGTATCGCTAAAGCGTCCATGGCTGCCAATGCCCCGGTAATGTACGAAATCGCCAAATCAGAACTTACTTATACCGAATTTGACCCCTATTCTTTCGCCGCCTGCATCGTGGCCGAAAACGAGCGACTGGGCAATGATTTCGTCCCCTTCGGGATCCATGCCGATCACCTCACGGTAAAGTCCTTGGACAAGGTGGCGGAAGTGGCCGCTTTGATCAAGCAACAGATGGAAGCCGGATTTACCTCCTTTGCCATCGATGCTTCCCACATGGAAAACGAAAAGAATCTGGCCGCGACCATTGAACTGGCCGGGCCCATTGTGGAAAAAGGTCTGGGGCTGGAAGTGGAGTTGGGTGAAATCGGGGCCAAGAAAGGTGATGCCTCCGGATTCACGCATCCGGATGAAGGCGCCTGGTTTATCGGCGAACTGGCCAAGGCCGGCATTAAACCGGACTTACTCGCCATCAATAACGGCTCTATCCACGGCACCTATTTTGGAGCCTCCCACGAGGGTATTCAGCTTGATCTGACCAAAAAGATCTGGGACGCCATCCAACCCTGGGATGTGGATATCGCCCAGCACGGCATTACCGGCACTTCTCTGGAAAAAATCACTTCTTTCATCAACTACGGCATTCGGAAAGGGAACGTGGGCACGTTCTGGCAAAACATCAGCTTCGGCATGGGCATGAACTCCAGCGGCAATGCCATAACCAATGAAAAGAAAGAATATACCAAACGGCCTTATCGGGGCGTTTCGGATGAACTGTGGGCCGAGATGTGGGAATGGGCCGTTAAGACCGGGTCCACCGGCGGCGACATCAAGAAAGCCAATATGGTGTTTGCCCCACAGTTCAACGTGTTGGCTCAGGAATACAAAGAACGGATAACCCTCCAGGGTTATGAAGAAGCGGTCAAACTATTCGAGGCCACCAATTCCGTCGGGCTCGGACCCAAGGTGATAGAATACCTCAGAGCATTGGTGTAAACCACGACGGCGTTCAGCAACACGCGACCCATCCCCAGGGCTGGACGCCGTTATCAGGATTTCGAGTGGTTTGTCGTTCGTTGCATATTTTTTTCAACAAGTACCCAGCCACAGACCACAGGATAGACCAACAGCGTCAATCATTACCGGACGCAAGATTTAATCCCGGTTGACGTACCGCCGGATGCCGTTATCGCGGGGGCAATTCATGATGTTTGCACTGTTTCTGGGATGTAAGATACCCTATTATGTGCCCCAATACGAAATGTCGCTCCGGGCGGTTTCAAGAGTCTTGGACCTGGATCTAGTCCACCTGGAATTCAACTGCTGCGGCTACCCCGTCAGGCATCTCGACAGCCGGTCTTTCTTGTTCGCCGCGGCGCGGAATTTTGCCCTGGCCGAGAAAGAAGGACTCGATATCATTACTCCGTGCAAGTGTTGTTTCGGGACCCTGAAAAAAGCTGAGTACTACCTGAAAGAACAGCCCGGATTGCGGGACGAAATTAACTTACGGTTGAGGCATGAGGGGCTTAGGTATCGAGGAGTCGTCCGGATAAAGCACTTTCTATCCGTGCTGTTCCACGACATCGAGCTGGATGTGATTAAGAAAAAGGTCAAGAATCCTTATAAGAAACTAAACATAGCCGTTCATCATGGCTGCCACGCCCTGCGCCCCAGTCGCGTGGTTCAGTTTGATAACCCGGTGTCGCCGACCAAGTTTGATCAGTTGGTGGAACTAACCGGAGCGACAAGTGTGCCCTGGGCGTTAAAGTTGCAATGTTGCGGCAATCCTCTCATGGACAAGAATGAAAAATTAGCTCGAGACCTGATGGCCAAGAAAGTGGCCGACGGACTGGCCGCTGGAGCCGATTATCTTTGCGTGGCCTGTACTTATTGTCAGATCCAGTTTGACCTAGGGCAAGCGGACATGGCTGCCGCCCGGACAGGCCATCACACCTTACCCTCTATTCTTTATCCCCAACTTCTGGGTCTTAGTCTGGGTCTGAGCAAGGACGCTCTGGGCCTGGATCAGAACCGCCTGGGCGGAGGCCGGCTAGGGGAATATCTCACCCAGCCCATCGGGGCGCGATCCTGACATTGGAACTATTATACCTATAGGGTGAGACTTGCTATATAAAATAACCAAACAAAAAGCCGATGTCGCGTTACTCTCGGTTATTTCCAACGCCACCCTGGTCTTGCTCAAGACAATAATCGGCGTCATGATTGGTTCGGTATCGATGATTTCAGAGGCGATCCACTCCGGGGTAGACTTACTGGCCGCCTCGATCGCCTTGTTTGCCGTGAAAAAATCGGCCAAGCCGGCTGATGTCAGGCATCCCTTCGGCCATGGGAAGGTCGAGAATATTTCGGGGACGATTGAAGCTATTTTAATTTTTCTGGCTGCCGGATGGATTGTATTCGAGGCCGTCAAGAGGCTGTACCACCCGGAACCGCTTGAAGCAGTGAGTTGGGGTGTGGTCGTGATGTTTCTATCAGCGTGGGCAAATGTTTTTATTTCGCAAAAATTGTTCAAGGTAAGCCAAGAGACCGGATCAGTGGCTTTGGAGGCTGATGCCTGGCATCTGCGCACGGATGTTTATACTTCCATTGGGGTAATGGTCGGATTAGGTATTATTTGGGCCGGAAAACGGCTTATGCCGGGGACAAACCTGGAATGGGTCGATCCCGTAGCAGCCATCGGAGTGGCCCTACTCATTCTGAAGGCCGCTTACGAACTGACGATTAAGTCCGCCAGAGATTTGCTGGATGCGAGTTTGCCCGCTGAAGAGGAAGCCCTGATCCGGGAACACATAGAAAGTTTTTCGCCCACAGTCAGAAGCTTTCACAGATTTCGCACCCGCAAGTCAGGAACCGACCGTTTCATTGAATTCCATATCCTGGTAGATTCCGGCATGTCGGTCAATGATTCCCATCGGGTGACGGACATGATGTCCGACGCGATCAAAGAACACTATCCCGACGCCACCGTGACGATCCACATCGAACCCTGCGATGCCGTGTGCACTCCCTGGTGTGAGGACGACTGCCTGTTAAGTGATGAAGACCGCCGGGCCATCCGGACCAACCACCGGGACTGAGTCTCTCCAAAAGCAGAATAACCGGCCGTTTTATGTGACCATTAGATGGTATTTTATATGGTCGCTACCCTCCCCAGGGCGTTGCCGCTGGGCTAAGATAGATTGCCCCGTTGGGACTTAATCGGAATAGGCCATTTATTAGAACTGTATCCGATTCCCTGTTCCTTAATTCAACCACATTGCGCCGCTTTCCCCGGCTGACTCAAAAACTCCAAACAGCCTTGCCATAAACGCCCCGGTTGATTTCAAACTGTGAATACTCGGCATGACTACCCTGCAGCAGATTCTGACCCACCAGTGACAGCTCCAGGCTCTTGATCGGTTTCCAGGCCAATCGAGCATCAAGACTGGTATAATTATCTACGTTTTGGTACGGCAAGCTGTCCACGAACCGCAACCACAGGTTGAGATGAACATCATCGGTTATTTTTAAACTGGAGCGTAAGGAAGCCTGATGGTGGGGACTTCGGCCTTCAACGGATAACGCTTCGTAGTTGGACTGACTGTTATCGGTCATGTGCAAATTCAGATGCAAGAATGAGTAGGTGGTGCTGAGACCCCAACGGTTGGTTACTTGCCAGTCGGCAGCCACCTCCACCCCATAAGCCTCGCCTTTCATGTGGTTATTGGCATACAAGGGCACGATTAAGTGGGGAGAGGGATTGGGATCCATAAACGGAGTGCCCGCCTCAAATTCTCGCAGCTTGGCATAGTCGTTATAAAATGTGGCAATATCAAAGCGCCATTTATTAGTTGGTTGAAGGCGGTAACCAAGCTCATAGGCGATCATAGTCTCAGAATCAGCCTTATTTGTCCCCATTTCACTCATAAAACCAACCGGCGAATTGGGATACAGGCTGCCGGGAGGCAGTAGCTGAAAATTGAGCTGGGAATCCCGCTCTATTCTGGAAGGTGTTCTAACCGCCCTTGAGACCGCTCCCCAGAAGATGTTGGTTTTCACCGGCTCCCACAGTAGTCGAACAGTGGGTTCCACTTCGAATCCGGTGAAATCATTATGTTCAAACCGAGAACCAACGGTGAGACGTAACATGTTTTCAATCAACCGAATTTCATCTTGAATAAAGGCGCTGTACAGGTACAACTCGCGTTCATTAGGTTGAAATTGGACTTCCAAGAAATTATCAAAACCGTCCCGGTTCACCCGGCAGCCCAATCCCCAGACGATTTCTTGCCGGGTGCCCAGATAGAAGCGATGCTGCAGCTCCAGGTCAATCGTATCAGTCCAGACCCTTGCCCCTAGAGTATCCCAGTTAGCCCGGTCATAGTATAATTGGGCCGAAATCTCTGATGTGTCTGAAAATTCGTGTTTAGCCCGTCCCATCAAGTGCCCGCCGCTCGTTGTGGAGTCTTGTCGCTTGAGATAGGACGAAGGAGGATCTAAGGAGAACCGGAGCGCTTCTTCGGAAAATCCGTTTTTGAAAGCCTCACCCTGTAACGAAAGCGAGTTGGCTTTAGTCGGAGCCCAGTCCATCCGAAATCCACCGCGGCCCGAGCGCCAGTCGTCTATTGCTTTACTTCCCGAATCAATGGCCGGCGTATGGTTTGCATTGTCGGCTATCCGGTCGCGGTCAAAATATTTTCCATATACCCGGTAGGTAAGAGTCTCATCTATTTTTCCTCCATAACGTAAGCCACTGGAAAAGCGTTCCTGGTTTCCCCCGCTGACCGTGGCCAGGCCGCCTTGAGTATCTTTGGATTTCTTAGTAATGATGTTGATGACTCCATTAACCGCGTTCGCACCCCATAAAGCCGCACCGGGGCCGCGCACGACCTCAATGCGGTCGATATCCTCCATCAGGGTATCTTGTTGATCCCAATATACGCCGGAAAATAAATGGGTATAAATGGTCCGGCCGTCTATCATGACCAACAGCTTGCTTGAAAAAAATTGGTTAAATCCCCGGATCGTGATCGCCCACTGGTTGGTGTCTATCCGGGCGACCTCTACTCCCGGAGCCAGACGCAATGCCTCGGGGATACAAGTAGCTCCGGATCGTCTAATATCGTCTTGGGTGATGACGTATACCGCCGCGGCTGATTCGGACACCGTTTCCGGTTTTTTGGCGGCCGAGACGATCTCAATCTCCATCAATTCCTGCAAAGACAGGGAAGAGAGATTAGTCGGCGGTTCTTTTCCGGCTGCCTCGGTTTCGGCCAAAGGGGCCAATAGTATCATCCCGGTCAGAAGGTAAAACACAGCTAATATGCCGTTCCGAGAAATGGAACTGATTCTCCGGTGATAAAGAATAAAAGTCAAAAATCGGTGCATATTATTCACCCGTAAGTTGTCAAACTGATTTCTTTGCAGGCGGGATACGGCATTACCGGTACCTAACCAGCTAAATTATGTGTATACAATCAACCCGCAACGGCCGGCTTTCAGTTTAGAACAGCCTGTATAAATTGTCTTGTGGGGAGAGAGAACGACCAGTCGATGGTGTTTCTCCCGTTGCCGATGCTGAAAGGAGATTGCCTACTTTTAGGTCCCGATTTTTTATTATGCACTAGTGTTTTTTTATAGTCAAGAAAAAATCAGGGTAATATTGATTCTATTTATGAACTTTAAACATATAAAAAATACAATTATAGTAAATTAATCATAAAATAAGTTATAGTACTTTCCCATAATATAAATTTTAGTTACCGGTGGTGTTTGTTTTTTTCGAAAAAAATGATTCCAGGCTTCGCCAAACCAACCGGGAAGAATCCCTATCCGGCCGGGAAAAACTCCCAGTAAAATGAATCCACCGCCCTATTTACAAATTTGTTGAATGCTCATAACATATCAAAATAGATAAGCCGATTCAGGACAACACAGGTTTCTTCAGCCGAGACTTTATAGCGTTAACGATTTTTAGCGGTTTTACGTGGAAATGCTGGGTCGAAGGAGATGATTTCATGGCC
>JADFYA010000070.1:0-430 GCA_015233285.1 Deltaproteobacteria bacterium
ACTCCATCCGGGTGCCCGCCTTGGCCCCGAAGATTCTCAAAAAAACCTAATTTTGTCAAGAATAAAGCTAGCTATAAACGGCTTAAAGAAAGCGTTGACGGATGGAATTTTTTTAGACCCGGCCGCACAATCTCTGTGACGCCTCCGCGGCAACATCATACGGCTTGACAAGCCGAACAAAAGAATCGACATTAGACACAACCAGCAACCCGAAACACGCAACCCGAAACACGCAACCGGAAAAGTGAGCTATAGATGGGCATGGTAGATGTTTCTGAAAAAAAGGTCATTTCTCGATCCGCTTCTGCCGGAGGCCGGATCATCCTCAATCCTCAAAGTATCGCGGCCATTCGTCAAGGGCAGGTAAAGAAAGGTGATCCCCTGGCCGTCGCGGAAGTGGCCGGGATGAAGGCCGCCAAACAAACTTCTC
>JADFYA010000070.1:452-12276 GCA_015233285.1 Deltaproteobacteria bacterium
TGTCACCTACTTCCGCTTGATCAGGTCAATTTTGACTTTTTGGTGACTGACGAAGGAGTGGAGGCCACCTGCCGGGTCAAATGTATGGCCAAGACGGGCGTGGAGATGGAGGCCTTAGTGGGTGTTACGATAGCTCTGAACACCATCCTGGACATGGTCAAGTATCTGGAAAAAGACGACCTGGGCCTTTATCCGACCACGGTCATCACTGACATTCGAGTAATTAGTAAGATCAAGGGATGAGCCGGCCGGACTTAGGCGTCAATCATACATAGGCGGTGCGGGCTGCGGACTGTTCGGGTGGCCGGGGCAGGCTTACCGTGGTTTGTTTATCAATAATTAAAATAGAACGCCCCTAGACCGGGCGGCAAAAAAAATGTTGATTTTTTTGTCAAGGGATAGTATGGTGACTATCTATGTCGCCAAAGTATAACTATCAGTAGGAGATCCATCAGAGCAAGTTAAAGGCAGAGCAAGTTAAAGGCCAGGTTTTCTGATTCCGTTAATAACCATCACCTCATTTCTGCCGCACCATCAGCACCTGCCCCCAACTTAGCCACACCTACTTTTCCTCGAAATTCAGCATGGAAAAAATTTTGGTATCTTACCGGGAAAAGCTTCCGCCTGAGACGATCCGGCTCGCAGATCCAGAACAACTGGCTGTGGTGACCATTGACGGCCCGGCCGGAGCCGGGAAAAGTACGGTCAGCCGCATATTGGCCGAGCGGCTTAGGTTCGATTATATCGATACCGGGGCCATGTATCGCGTGGTGGCGCTCCGGGCCAAAGATTTGCATATCGATCCCCATGATGACGGCGCATTGGAGCGACTCTGCCGGGAACTCGACATCACTTTTCAACGGGATGGGGAAGAATGGCGCATCTTTGAATCGGGCGAAGACCTGACCGCGGCCATCCGAGAGCCGGAGATCAGCATGTTGGCTTCCAGAACATCGGCTCGCCCCGCGGTCCGAGCGGCAATGACGGAACTGCAGCGGCGCCTTGGCCAAAAAGGGAGAGCCGTGTTTGAGGGCCGAGATATGGGCACGGTGGTCTTTCCCAGGGCGGCGGCGAAGTTCTTTTTAATCGCGGACATCCAATCCCGAAGCGAGCGGCGTTTCCTAGAGTTGAAAGATAGTTCCGATAACCTGACGCTTGACCGGGTGGCCGCGGATATGAGACAGCGGGATCATAACGACCAGACGAGACCCGTGGCTCCCCTCCGCCCTCCGGAAGACGCCTTAATCGTTGACTCAACCAACCTGACGATCAACCAGGTGGTCGAAAAAATGCTTGACTTTATCAATAAAAAAATGAATTAATCACCTTGCGTTGCCTACGGTACGACAGTTTTGTCGGCCGTAACCTATCATCGATTTTGACATGATAGGCTATAAAAAATCAGGGGGTTCCATTAATGGATATAATGACAGAAAACTCAACCGAACAAAAACCAGACGTAACCGCTATTTCCCTGGCTGAGGAGCCGGTGGCTACCGCACCCGACGAAATCCAGACCATGAGCAAGTCCGAGGATGGTGTCGCGGCCGGAACCAAGCAGAAAAACAGCAGCCGGTTTGATGAGGAGTCGGCCGATGACTCCGACGATCAGGACGAAATGGAGGACACTGACTCAGACGACCAGATGGCCTTCAACGATCAGGTGATAGAGGAGAGTCTCAAGAAATTCCAAGAAGGTGATGTCGTCCGAGGCAAGATTATCAAGATTGATAATGAAAACGTCTTGGTTGATATCGGATATAAGTCGGAAGGGCTGGTATCCATTGATGAATTCCTTGATCAGGATGGAAACGTAACGGCCCAGATCGGCGATTACGTGGATGTCTTATTGGAACAGACGGAAGATGAAGAGGGCGGCATCCTTCTCTCCAAAGAAAAAGCAAATAAAATCAAAGTGTGGGATGAGATTAGCCGGGTCTACAATGAAGACGGGGTCATCACCGGTATAATCACCTCCAAGGTTAAAGGCGGGTTGTCGGTCGATATCGGGATTCCGGCCTTTTTGCCCGGCTCTCAGGTAGACCTCCGGCCGGTCCGGAACCTGGACGCCATGGTGGGCAAATCGTATGATTTTAAGATACTTAAATTTAACAAAAAACGTGGAAATATCGTTCTCTCCCGCCGGGCCATCCTGGAACAAGAAAAAGAACAACTCAAGACCCGGACCATTTCCAACCTGGCCGAAGAACAAGTGGTTACCGGTACGGTCAAAAATATCACGGAATACGGTGTCTTTGTTGACTTGGGCGGGATAGACGGATTGCTGCACATCACTGACATCTCTTGGGGCCGGGTCGGCCATCCTTCCGAAATGTTCTCCATCGGTGATGAGATTAAAGTCAAGGTGCTGAATTTTGACCGAGACCGGGAACGGGTGTCATTGGGTCTGAAACAACTGGCGCCGGATCCCTGGACCACGGCTGATGAAAAATATCCGGTCGGCACAAAAGTCACGGGGAAGGTCGTCAGTCTGGCCAAGTATGGTTCCTTCATTGAGATCGAAGAAGGGATTGAAGGTTTGATCCATGTCTCCGAGATGTCCTGGACCCGGAAGATTCATGATCCGTCCAAAGTCGTGTCCATAGGTGACGTGGTCGAAGCCGTTGTGTTGAATATCGATTCGAAGAACAAACGGATCTCCCTGGGGATGAAGCAGGTCGAACCCAACCCCTGGGACGTTATCGGAGAGAAATATCCGGTGGGTACGGTCATTCAAGGCCGGATCAAGAACATCACCGACTTCGGTATCTTCATCGGCATTGAAGAAGGAATCGACGGCCTGGTGCATATCTCCGACATTTCTTGGACGAAACGGATTAAGCACCCCTCCGAGCTATATCGCAAGGGCCAGGACGTTAAGGCCATTGTCTTGAACATAGACCGGGAAAATGAAAGATTTTCGTTGGGGATTAAACAACTGACCCCGGATCCCTGGGAAGATGTTCCCCGCAAATACCCGATAAACAGCAAGGTCACCGGAACTATTACCAACGTCACCGACTTTGGGGTGTTTGTGGAGATCGAGGAAGGGATAGAGGGACTGGTCCATGTCTCGGAAGCCAGCAAAGACAAACTAAAGTCGCCGGTGGGGCATTTTAATTCCGGAGATCTAGTTACGGCTAAAGTCATCAGCGTCTCCAACAAAGAGAGAAAGATCGGCCTGTCCATTAAGCGGTTGGAAGAAGACGACGAGAAGTCTATTTACCAAGACTACCTGACGGGACAAAAAGCCGCCACCTCCAATGTCGGGCAACTGATAAAAGAAGGGCTGGAACTGGCTGAGCAAAAGAAACTCGAAAACGAGACAGCCGACAAGCCGGAGGTTAAGGCTGAATAAATTACCCGGCCGGCGTCCCCATCATGCCCTTTGGGTCAGTGTTTGTATCCATTTTCCATTCTCGATTTTGATCTAAAACTCACCGCAAAGACGTCCGGGCCGGCAGGGTGAACAAGCTCTTCCTGCTGGCCGGGCGCCCTTGCGGTGATCAGTTACGGGACCGGTGAGAAGAGAGAATAAGGGTCAAAGAGAAAAAGCATATATTCTTAATGTGCATAATCGGCGCTTTTAGAAGTGACATGGTTTTTTAGTTCCTCGTTGCCGGTTGTCCTCAACGAGTGGCGAGAAACAAGTAACATGGAACCTGAATACCAGCATCGGTATCGGTACTAGTGAGGCCGCTAATTGAAGAAGCATCCCATAATCTTAGGCCTGGCCGTGGCATTTACCGTGGCTGCTTTCGCCTTAGCCGGCATGGCTGCCACCGGTCTCCTATTCAAAGGTAACGCCGGCATTTCCTTGAGTGATAAGATCGCCGTGGTCGTTATCAAAGGGGTTATGCTGGAGTCCCGGAAGACCATCGAAGATATTGAAAAATATAGAAAAGATAGAACAGTCAAGGCCATTATCATCAGGATCGATTCCCCCGGTGGGGCCGTAGGCCCGGCCCAGGAGATATATGAGGCGATCAAGAGCGCCAAGGCGAGCAAAAAGATCGTTGCCTCGCTAAGCAACGTGGCCGCGTCCGGAGGCTATTATGTGGCCGCACCGACGGACAAAATCGTCGCCAACCCGGCCACGTTGACCGGGAGTATCGGGGTGATCATGGACTTTGCCAACGTGGAAGAATTATTAAAGAAAGTCGGGCTTGATTTTATCACTCTCAAGGCCGGAAAATTCAAAGATATCGGTTCTGTATCCCGACGTATGACCGCCGAAGAAAAGGATCTCCTCCAATCGGTCTTAGACGATGTCCATGCTCAGTTCATTCGGGCGGTAGCTGAAGGACGGAAGATTCCACAAGACAAGATCAGGGCGATTGCCGATGGCCGGATTTTTACCGGAGAGCAAGCTAAAAAAATGGGCCTGGTGGATCAGCTCGGGGGATTGGCGGATGCGGTGGAATTAGCCAAGAAGCTTTCCGGCGCCGCGGCCGATGCCAAAGTTGTTTATTCCGATCAGGATAAAAAGTCAATTATGGAACTTTTTACCGCCACACTGGCTAATGTTGTCATGGACCGGTTGAATCTTCGGGGGGCGGCGCCGATGTTTATTTCTCCACTCCTTTCTTTGGGCCGCGAGTAATGACTCCCCGGCCGACGGGCCACCCCGAGACGGTTCCGGCGTCACCTGACCGGCATCGGAATGCTTCATTTATTAACCCATGATAAACGGTGCCGGAGGAAAAGATACAAGTTAAACACGGGAACCCTCTGAAGTATGCCTTGGGCCGCCGCCTGGCGAATTGCCCTTATCTGGTGACTCTTGGAATCCGCCCTAATTTAACTGATTATGAGCCCTGGCAAATAGAAGCTATCAAACAGGCGGAGGTCATCTATTTTCCCACCAAATTATATGCCCACTCGTTATCCTCTATGGGAAAGCGCATTTTTCCCGGGATCAACGACTACGAGTACGCCGGGGACAAAATAAAGCAAGCAACCCTGTTTAATCTCCTTGATATTCCATTTCCCCGAACTAAGTGCTATTATGGCCGCCAGGCGGACTTAATCCTGAAGGATTTTGATTTCCCCTTTGTGGCTAAGCTGCCTCGGGCCTCGGACGGTGGCCGTGGTGTCTTCCTGGTCCGGCAGCCATCGGACCTGGCCGCCTACCGCCGCATCACCAAAGTGGCTCTTATTCAGGAATTCCTTGATATCGAATCGGAATACCGGGTGGTGGTGATTGCTCACCGCATTGCCCTGGTCTACCGGCGGGTGCTGGCCGGAGGCGATTTCCGGGGTAATCTGTCGCAAGGGGCCCAGGTTGTTTTTGAGAATATTCCTTCGGAAGTATCGTCTATGGCCTTGGAAGTCAGCCGGAGATGCCGGTTTGACGATGTCGGGCTTGATATATGTTTGGCTGGCGGAAGGTACTACCTGCTGGAAGCCAATATGCTGTACGGCCGGGCCGGGTTCAAACTGGCTGGGCTGGATTACAAACGACTCCTTTGTGACCTGATTGGGCAGGGAGTAATCTGATACTTTTGGTTGTGTGTCGCTAATTATGAGTCTTGGACTGTCTTTCTCTGCTTGAGTCGACCACAAGATTGTCTGCCTAGGCCATACAACCTTTGACCCGAACCCCGTAACCCGCTACAGGATTAGAAGGCGATATGCCAGAGCCAGGACAACTTGTCGAATTTATAAATGAAAGGTCGATAATTGCGGCCGTATGTCTGCAGGCCAAGGGGCCGCGGGTATTGCTGTTGACCGAAAATAATAAGGAAGTCAGTTTGTCGGCCAAGCGGCTTCTAATAGACGGCCCTTTTTTGGGCAACGTGGATGATGGCCGGGGCCGCTTGCTTCAAGCCATGCAAACCACCGTTCAGAAACGAGAGGAGCTTAAGAAAAGGGTCTCGACGGAGGATCTGTGGGACCTGTTGAACGCTGAAACCGGTCCTTTTTCTTACCGGTATCTGGCCGAGTTGACTTTTGGTGAAACGGTCACCATTCATCATCTTTCGGCTGTTTGCCGAGCCGTGTTTGAAGACAAACTTCATTTTAAGATGCTGGAAGATCAGGTCGTCCCCAACTCTATCGATAAGGTTGAAGCGATCAAACTCAATCTGGAAAGGGAGGCGGCCAAAGAACGCCAAATTGAACAACTGGCCGGTATCCTAAAGATGATGGTCGATTCCCCGGATCAGTTGAAAGAAGATGAACTGGCCCTTATCGTGCCTTTGCTCAAAGAAGTGGCCATTTTTAACAGCGAGGCGGAGTGCTATCTGTTGGCTAAGGAAGTGATGCAACGGGCCAACAAATTTCATCCGGAGATGCCATTTAAGTTGCTGGTAGACTTTGGTATTTTTGATCAGGACGAAAATGTGTTTCTTCATCGGTGCTGCGTCCCTTTAGGCTTTTCCGAAGAATTACTTAGCCAGGCGTGCTCCCTGGACATTCCGCCTCCCCGCTCTTGCTCCGATACGGTCGACTTAACCTCCCTTCCATTGATCACCATCGATGCCAGCGGGACCCGCGACCATGATGACGCCATTAGCCTGGAACGACTTCCTGAGGGATACCGTCTGGGCGTCCACGTCATCGATGTGTCCAGGTTCATCCCTAAAGGATCTCCACTGGATCGGGAGGCCAGGGAACGGGGGACATCTATTTACCTGCCAGACCGGCGCATCCCCATGCTTCCCGAAGTGATGAGCGAACAGGTCCTAAGCCTTTTGCCCAACGATGAAAAGCCGGGGGTAAGCGTCCTGGTGGATCTGGACCAAAACTTTGAGATCAGGTCGTTTCAGATTGTGCCCAGCTTGATTACCATCCATCGACAGCTTACCTATGTTGAGGCGGATGAAATGATCGGCTCGGATCAGGATATGACCTTGTTATACGAGATCACGAGAAAATTCCGTCAGAAAAGGCTGGAGTCCGGAGCCGTGGATTTATCTGTTCCGGAATTGCTCCTTTGGGTGGATGAGAACAAGAATATCACGGTCAAGTTGATCAGTCGCGAATCCCCAACCCGGATGCTGATATCGGAACTGATGATCATGGCCAATGGGTTAATGGCCCAATTTGCCATGGATAACGGCCTGCCCATTCCCTTTCGGAGCCAGGGGGAGCCTCGGGAAAGAGTTGAACGGCCGGAGGGCGAGATTGATCTCTACCTGGATTATAAGCAACGCCGGGCCTTAAACAGGTTCTTGTTGGATATCACGCCGGAACCGCACGCCGGATTGGGGCTGCCGGCCTATACCAACGTCACTTCCCCGATCAGACGGTATTTAGACTTGATCGCCCAACGGCAATTAATGGATTACATACGAGAGGGCAAACGGGGCTACCAGGATGAGGAATTGAAAGAGATAATTTCCGTGGTCAAGCCGGCGGTGCAACGGGCTAACCTGGTCAGGCAAAAGCGGACCAGATACTGGCTGTTGAAGCATCTGTCCGCCCGGGTGGGCGACTGGTTGCCGGCTCAAGTATTAGATAAATCCTCCCATTCATACCGAATGATCCTGGAGGAATATCTTTTTGAATTGAATATGCCTACGGCGAATTCCATCCCGTTGTTCCCCGGCGACCATCTGCGGGTCAAATTGGAGAAGGTTAACTATCGGGACGACATAATTAAGGTCTCCGTTTAGAGAAGGACAGCCAATGCCGTTACCGGGAACCCCGCGGGTGTCCATTGTTATCCTAAACTGGAACGGAATCAGGTTCTTAGACGAATGCTTAACCTCGGTGAAGGATCAGTCATTCAATGATTTTGAGCTGATCCTGGTGGATAACGGCTCCCATGACGGCAGCGTCGATTACGTTAACCGCAAGTACCCCTGGGTGAGAATTATCTCCAACTCGGCCAACCAGGGATTCGCCCGGGGGACAAACCAGGGGATATCTGAAGCCGTAGGAACCTACCTGGTTACCTTGAACAACGACACCAGAGTCGAGCAGGACTGGCTGCTGGAGTTGGTCAAGGCCATGGACGCCGATAAAGAAATCGGAGCCTGCCAGTCGCTTGTCTTGTTTTATGATGATCCGGAATTGATCTATAATGCCGGAATAGATATATCTTCCACGGGGTATCCCCGCAACCGAGGTTTCGGAGAAAAGCAAGCCTCGGCCGGCCGGCCGGGACCGGTTTCCGCCGCCTGCGCCTGGAGCGCCATTTACCGCCGGGAGGCACTGAGGCAGGTGGGGCTTTTTGACGAGTCCTTTTGGTCTTACCATGAAGATGTTGATCTGTCCTGGCGTCTCAGGCGAGCCAGTTGGAAAATCATCTTGATCCCAACCTCCGTGGTTTATCACCATGGGAGCGGTTCCACTTCCTATCTGAGCCCTCTGGCGCTGCATCATAGTGCAAAGAATTTGCTCCTGATGAACGTCAAGAACGGCTCTGTCCCGCAGGTCGTCTGGCAATTTTTGACTATAGCTTTTAGATACCGGAGATATATTCTTAAGCCACCGTGTGCTCGGGAAACAATGAAATTGCTCCCTCAGGCTCTGGCGGCGCGGCGGAGTATCAAGAATTGGGCCTCAACCACACATTTCCCTGGAACGGCGTCTGGTTTGTCCGATCCAGGCATTACTGTAACCACTAAAGTGGAGTCGTCATGAGTAAAGTGCTGATCATATCTACCATGCGCTTACGGACCAAAGATCGGGTTATTACCGGCCCGGCCATTCGGTCACTTGAGATGGCCCGGGCTTTATGCCGGTCAGGGCATGAGGTCGTCTTGGCCGAGCCGGCCAACGGAGCAATTGAGGCGGCGGCCGATGTTGACGGTTCCGGTATCTTGGACCAGCCGCCTTCTCTTACGTTTGCCTATTGGTCTGACGACAAGTTTGAGGAACTCTGCTCCGGAAAAGATGTTTGTATACTTAGTCATTATATTGCTAAAAGATTCTTAAACAAAGTCAAGAATATCCCGACAGTGGTAGACCTTTTTGATCCCGAGCTTTTCGCGACCCTGGCTTGTTGCAACTTATATGGTCGGCGTGAAGCGTTTTTTATGGATCTGGAACGGATAAAGGAAAATATATTTGCGGCTCTACTGTATGGTGATTTTTTCCTAACGGCTAACGAACGTCAAAAAGATTTTTTATTGGGTATGTTGTCGGCGTTGGGCCGGATTGGCCCCTGTGAACTAACTGATCACATGTTTGGGGTTATTCCCACCGGCGTTCCCACCGCTCCGCCCAAAACCACTGGAACTCCATTTATCAAGGAGAAGCTGGTTCCGGCAGACTGGCGTATAATTCTGTGGCCGGGAGGCATTTATCCCTGGTTTGATGGAGAAACAGCGGTCAGGGCCTTTGCTTTGGTGGCCGAACAAATAGAGCGTGTGGCTTTGGTTTTTGTCGGTGCCCATAATCCGGTGTCCCCTACTTTTTCCCAAGACGGATTTAAGGTAACAAAGGAATTAGCTGAATCTTCCGGCTTATTAGGCCGGCGGGTTTTTTTCTTCGATTGGCTGCCCTATGATGACCGGGCCGATATGTACAGAGAATCCGACATGGTGGTCTTGACCTATCTGGATACATTGGAAACAAAGTTTTCGTTTCGAACCAGGATCGTGGACTGTCTCTGGGGGGGCAAACCGGTAATCTGCACCGAAGGGGACTGGTTGAGTGAGTTGATTGACAAGAACGCTGCGGGGTTCAAGGTGAGACCGGGTGATCCTGCCGATGTGGCGGAAAAAATTTTTCACCTGTTGGAAAACCCGGTTTTGATGGAAGACATGTCACGTCAGGCATCCCTTTTAGCCGGCACCCATTTCCGGTGGGAAAAGGTTATAGAGCCCCTCAGCCGGTTTTGCCGGTATCCACAATTATCTCAGGCCGGATCAGTTTCAAAGACAGAGAGCTTATCCAGCCGGACCCTGTATGATTTTTTGAGAAATAGTTTTCTCACATATTATCAAGAAATTTATGCCGAAAAGACAGCGGGGGTATCTTCCGAGGAACTCGCCGGCGGAAGTAATAATATAGAAATGTTAAATGAATACCGTAAGTTAGATATATTTGACGAATTGACATCGGGTTTTCGGAAAGAAAAAGCCCTCCCAACCGCCGTCGACCAGCCGGAACATGGGCAAGTGGAAAACGACATGGGAGAGTTGGACCAAAAATTACGTTGTCAGCAAGACATGCTGCATGAAAAAGAGGCGGAATTAGACCTGGCTAGATCAGATCTGGACAAGGCTAACGTCCGGATTGAGAAGATTCAAGGAACATTGATGCAGATTTACTCCGCCCGAGGCTGGCGGGTTCTGCAAGTTTACTATCGGGCAAAAAACATAGTCTTGGGTCTGGTCAAGCCTTTGATCCGTGAGGCGAAGGGAATTAGAAGACATGGTTTGAAGGGCAGTTTACCCATGTTATACTATAGGCTTATGCACCATCATAGCCAGCCGAAGATGGACCCCCAGCGAAAATACCAGCAATTGACCGAGCAAATTGCCTGTTCTGAGGAAACATACGATGAAGCCCGTAAGGATATGGCCTTGTTCGACTATTACCCGACATTTTCAATTGTCATTCCGGCCTACAACACCCGGCTGATCCATCTCAGAAAGACCCTGGACTCAATAACGAGTCAGATTTATCCTCACTGGGAACTTATTGTTTTTGACGATGCTTCGACTAAGTCGCATGTCTACGACGTCGTCTCCAGGTATGCGGAAAGGGACAACCGAATACAAGTGGGCCGGTCCGAAAAGAATTTGGGCGTCGCCGAAGCGTCCAATCAGGCCATTGCTATGGCCTCTATGGAGTTCGTCTGCCTAATGGACCACGATGACGAACTTCCGCCGCTGGCCTTATTTGAACTGGCCTATTATTTGCAAAAGCATCGCCACGCCGATATGATCTATACCGACGAGGTCAAGATAAATGAAGACGGTGAAGCTATCGAAACCTTCTTTAAACCCGATTGGTCTCCAGACCTCATTCTGTCTACTATGTACACCGTCCATTTGGGGGTCTTTAGAAAGAGTATTCTCGACCAGATCGGCGGTTTTCGCCCTGAGTTTAAGATTAGCCAGGACTACGATCTGGTGCTCCGGTTCACTGAGAAAACAGACCGAATCCACCACATCCCGAAGGTATTGTATCACTGGCGCAAGCATAGCGGCTCAATCTCCGCCCAGGAGCAGGCCGTGGAAGAAACTAACAGCGCATCTATTAAGGCCCTGACCGATGCCCTGGCTCGGAGAAACATCCCGGGAAAAGTAACCGTAGGACAATTTTTCAATTTTTTTCGGGTGACCCGCCGGATTCCCGGTCGGCCCCTGGTCTCGATCATCATTCCCACCAAAAACAAGGCCGATTTACTCGACAAATGCCTAACTACCTTGACCCAGAAGACTGAGTACGATAATTATGAAATAATCATAATGGATAACGGAAGTGACGCCCAGACCAAAGAATATTTGGCCGGGCTACCCCATCGGGTTATATCCTATGATTTGCCGTTTAACTATTCGAAGATAAATAATCTGGGCGCCGGCCAGGCCAACGGTGATTTTCTCCTATTTTTGAACAACGATGTTGAAATTATATCGTCCTATTGGCTGATTGCGTTATTGGAACATGCCTGCCGGCCTGAAGTGGGGGCGACCGGGGCAAAACTTTTATACTCGGATAGGACGGTGCAGCATGCCGGGGTAGTCTTGGGTTTGAGCCATAACGGTGTAGCCGGGCATGTCTATCAAGGTCTCCCTGGGGATAGTCCAGGTTATAACGGCTACCTGAATGTCATCCGGAACTACAGTGCGGTGACCGGCGCCTGTTTAATGACCCGTAAAGCCCTCTTTAAAGGCTTCGGCGGGTTTGAAGAAAAACTGGG
>JADFYA010000071.1 GCA_015233285.1 Deltaproteobacteria bacterium
ATTTTTTGTTTTAGCAATTCTTCAATCAGGGAAGAGAAGGACCTGGCCGCGATCTTGGGGCTGAAGGTTTGTTCCACGACCCATTCACCCATAGACCTAAGGCCGGCCAGTAGTTCTGCGTCTATGATCAGCCGGCCGGCGGCGAGAACATATTCTTCCACGGTCGCGACGTGGGCAAAGGAGAGAGTTGGCCGGCCCTGGTAATGAAGGAACGAAGCGGCGCCCCATTCCCATTTCACGGCAGCCTCAGGCAATTGAGTTTGATCATAAAAGTCGAATGGCTGCAAGGCCAGCAGGGCGCCTCCCTGAGCCAGGTACTCACCCTGAGCCGTGGTGCTGGCGGAAGAAGGAGAAAACGGATGAAGATACAGGTCAATGACATGGGCATAAAGTGGGGTGTTTGATGAT
Source organism: Deltaproteobacteria bacterium (assembly GCA_015233285.1). Next base: position 409 of record JADFYA010000071.1, read on the forward strand.
CTTGGGAAGTAGAATTTGTCCTGCATCCCCAATTCTGCAATCTTCTGCTTCAGGCCGGCATCTATGTCGTCATTGCCTCCGGTACCGCAGGCCAGGTAGACAGCCTGAGGGTATTCGGTCAATATTTCAGCCACAGCCCGAAGATATTCTTCATCGTCTATTTCAGACAATTGATCGATACTCCCTAATATAAACGCATCTTCCGGATAGCTCTGCCGTAACTCGGCCACCAATTTCGGGTCGGCCTTGGAAGAATCAGGTATCACCACCATGGGCGGACGGAAAAAGTAGTACTCGTATCCGGAAAGTATTCCCCTGGTCCCGACCCGGTGCGTTATCCGATAGTCGATTCCGGCGACATCATAGACCAGGTCGGCTTCAGCCCAGTAAATCTGCAGGGATGAAGTCCGAGTCGATAACAAGAACGCGTCTTGCTCTCTGCGGCAGGATGAGATCAAGATATCTATCTCATCAGCGGTCACCTTTTCTCTAAGCTTCAGGCACTTATTGAAGTGGCTGTAATACAGGCCGGTATCGCGGTCGTCAATGAGGTCATGGATGCTGACATAGCTAACCCCCAGGTCGGCTATTTTCTTGACGCACTCCCTATCTGATATAGATTTTTCAATATATTCCAAATCATAGACGTAATACTCATACTCCGGGCGGCCTTGGGCCACCAGTCCCACCAGCAGAGGATATAGAAGGTCAAATTGAGAATTATTGACGATCCGATCACAAACAAAGCCTATTTTCCATCGGTTTCGGCCCACAAAGGTATCTTTGCCGGGCGGGCGCAGATCATGCTCGGCCACCAGGTGGTCTGAGATATACCTCCCCAGCGGTTGATCCAGGTCCTTGGTTAAGGCGGCCCATCCGGTTTGAGTCTGTGTTAGGTTGCCATAGATGTGGGATAAAGGAAAATGCAAATAAAAAGCTAATTCCGTTTGTCCTTTTTGCACGGCCTGGTGGAAGAGGCCGAGCAGGCAAGAATATATTTTCAGCCATTCCGGCTTGGCTCCGTAGCTGTGCCACAGGCTGAAAAGTACCCATATGATATTGGATTTTTGGACCTGAAGCGGTTTTTCCAAGAATTCTGAGGAAAAGACGTATTGAATGAGATTCTCTATCAGTTCTTCCAGGTTGGAGAAAAGGACATCCAGCACATTTTTTAATAGGGCCGGGGTATTCCTGATACCGGATTCTACTGTGAAGTCTAGATCGACTATTCGGGTCAAGTATTCCGTCCTGGCCTGGTGCCGGTCTTTTCCGTTAAAAAAGTTGAGAATGAGTTCGACGTTCGCCAAGATTGCTTTGAAATAGTCAGTGGATGAGGCATAGATTTTCTGGATTTCACTGAATAGCATTTCACTCTGAGGCGAAGATGTCAGAGTCACGCCCGACCGGGCGATCAGTTCGACAAAGGCCAGGCAATTAAGATTATACTGGGCACAAAGAAGTGATCCCGGATGATCCCGAAAATGTCGGCATAAGCCATCTTGTATTTCGGATTCCGATGAGGGAAGTAAGTCATCTCCATGGCATAAAAGGCGGCAATGGCGTCGCTCGCCGCCTCGTTGTCCATCGGTTCATGGAAGACATTGGCGACGTCGACCAGGTATCTTTCGATATGGCCTAGTTTCAACATGTCCAGCCAGGTTGACAGTCTAGGATTCATTTTGCAGCTCTCTTTCAATGTCATTTTTTGGTGACAGGCAGATTTCTTAAGGCCCGGTTTCGTGGTCTGGGCCCACGGCTAATTGGCTTGCTCCTTCCCAGGGGGGGACTGCTTAGGCAGTCAGCACCTGGATATTGAATACAGGGACATGTTGCCGGCTCAACAAAATGGCATGGTTTTTATAAGGCTCTGAGTTGTGTTTGAGCAGGGGAATAAAATGGGGAAACCGGCGCAGAAACAACTCAATGGTTCGAACCGAAGTATTAATCTCGCCTTCGATGTAAGTCTGGAGCGGGGCTAAGTAGGATTTGACTTGAAAACGAAACATCGCCTGCCGGGCGGTTTGTTTTTTCCAGGCCGGGCTGCCGTGGAATTGCTCCAGCTCGATGACAAAGGCTACCTGCTGCAAGTCGATCATGAGTTCCTGGTCAGACCAAATAATCTTTTTGTCTTTAACCAGGCAAGGTTTTTTTAGATAGGGATAGTAAACCGCTTCGTTATCAAACCAGATTTTTCTGAGTTCGTCTTCATTGGCCACCGGCCGCTTTTTGTCTGGGCCGGCATAAAGAATTTTTTGCCCGACCATCCGTTTGGCTTCTTTGGGATCACGAATAACTCTTGTTATTTCTTTTGATTGCAGAGTGACGTGTTCTATGATTTTTTTATTTAGGAGAACAGACAACAGGCCGATGTCTGGGAGGGCGCCTTCGACGATCTCCCCCGTGACCAGGAAAAAACGTACCAGATTAAGGGGGATGACGCCCGGACTCCCGTCCAACGGCGGACGATTTTCGGAGCTGGATTCCATGTGATCGGGATAATCGTTAAAATCAACCATGAACCCAACTAACCGGCCCAATTGGCCATTTTTCAGTTGTTAACTGCTGGATACGGGTGTTTTAAGACGCATCAAAGAGTCGCTGGCCAAAGGAAACTAGACGCCGACCCTTCAAATGAGTCTATCATCCGTGCTGCAGACCTTCATTCCCAGACGGTCTCATGAGAATTCAATTTCTTTATACTTCTTTAGACTGAAAAGAAAGCAAAGTCAATGAAAAGCACAGGGCAAATGCTTCGGTTTTGTCACAGGACATCCGAGGACTAGACTTCATGAGCCGGTCCCAAACCAGTTTGAAATTTGTTTGCTTTTGATTGGCGTCCGAGGGGCGGGATTTGTCGGGGTGAGAGATGGATAGCTTAGACTTGTTATCTGATTATGGCCGGGTAGGCCGGGTTGGAGTGCTCCCGGCCGTGGTAGAGAATTATCTTGAATTCGAAAGGATAAATATAGGCACAGGCAATTGACCACACAGGGCAAAGGTGTTCGTTGTCCCACCGGTTTGCAGGGGCCACAGGAGTATTTAATCTTCTTCTCCGATGAGTTTACCACGGCCACCGGTTCTTCCCGGAAGGGATCGTGGGGGCCCCCTTTTATTTGCCGGATTTTTTGAACAGAGCTTCAGCGAACAGGGCCGCGCCCAGGGCACCGGCAATCTGCGTATCCCTGGTCGGTTTGAGCGCCTTGATCCCCAGTTCCTTCTCGATTCGGGAAACTACGCCGATGTTCTTGGCGATACCTCCGGTAATGGCGAGTTCTTTCTCAACGCCGATTCTTTTTAGCAAAGAGACGACCCGATGGGCCATGGCCGAGCTGTACGCGGCCAGAACCTTCTCTTTGGGCCAGCCGGAGCGCAGAAGGCCGGAAGCCTCAGATTTGGCGAACACGACGCAGGTGGAGGAAACCGGCTGGGGCTCCTCAGCCACCTGGAGGGATAACTCGCCCATGTCGTTAATGGATACGTTCAACAGGTCGGCAAATACTTCCATTCCGCGACCGGTCCCGGCCGCGCATTTGTCGTTCATCAAGAAATTGGTCACCTTGCCCTTTTCGTCGCAATGGATGGCCTTACAATCCTGTCCGCCCATGTCCAGAACCGTGCGAACGCTGGGACCATGCATGAAGTTGGCCCCCAGAGCATGGCAGGCGATTTCGGTGATGGCCCGTTGCCCAAAGGGGACATTAACCCGGCCGTAACCCGTTCCCACGGTGTACTGCAGGTCTGTGTAGGTCACCCCTGTTTCTTCCATGGCCATGTTCATGGCGTTCATGGCGCTGTTGGGACTGTCGGAACCGGTTCTGGTATTGCCGTAGGCATAGAGTTGACCGTCGACCATGATCACGGCCTGGGAGCTGACTGAGCCGACATCCACGCCGCCCGTGATGAGCTTACCGGCTTTCCAGTCAAGGTCTGGATTGGTCCAGCGGGATTCCTTCCACCTCCAGAATTCTTCAGCCATTTGGGCTCTCCTTCTATTTTTTGCTACCGGTCAACCGGGCGATGGCTATGTTAACCTTCGGGCATTATTGCGCGGCGACCAAAGCGGCGCCGAAGGCTCCGACAATATCCGGATCTTCGGGAACCAGGATGTCGGTTTCCAGCATGTTCTTCAGGCTGGTGTAGAAGCCGATATTCCTGGCCAAACCGCCAATCAGCATGACTGGAGTTTCCAGGCCGATCCGCCGGACCAGGGACGTGATCCGGTCGGAAACGGCATTGTGGATGGCCTTGGCCATGTCGGGCTTGGCCGTTTTGGCGTGAACCAGCGTGACCAACTCGCTCTCGGCGAATACGGCGCACTGGGCATTCATATTGACCATTTTGGTGGATTGGAGCGACAGGGGGCCAAGTTCTTCGAGTTTGACTTCCAGGGCGCGGGCCATGGCCTCGATGAAAGCTCCGGCGCCCGCGGCGCATTTTTCGTTAATGGCGAAGTCGGCCACCTTGCCGTCGGCCTTGATTTTAATCGCCCGGCCTTCTTCCGCTCCGACATCGATAACCGTCCGGATGGCCGGATTTAGGGCCACAGCGCCTTTGGCCGCCGCGCTCACTTCGGTGATCTTGGCCTGGGCATAGGGCACTTCATCCCGGCCGGCTCCGGTCGCCACGATTTTTGAAATATCTGAAGCCTTGATCCCCGCGGCCTTTAGGGCTTGTTGCCAGACTGTTTCGGTGGCGGGTTGAATATCGTATCCGGCGTCACCCTTGGCTTGGCCGATGATCCGGCCGTCTTTCACCACAACGGCCTTGACGGTTTTCGATCCGGCATCTATTCCTGCCGTAATCACAATGTCCTCCCTCATGATCAAAGGATGCGTTCCATTTCAATAGCATTTGATCTGTTAGGTTTCCATGAAGGCGAATATCCCGTCTAGTCGATTCGGATGATTTTGACGTGTTTTCCAACCCAATCGGGCGGCAAATAAACACGCCCGCTATTACAACTTAGTTTAACCTCTTTTTCCAGCATTTCCTCGCCATAGAAGACGAACTGGACCAGGGCGCTGTGCGGCCGGATGGTCTCTTCTTCGACGGAGGTGCTGTTGTCCATTTTGGGCATGTTGAGTCGTACCCTCTTGGTGAAGAGACAAGATGTGTTAAATTATCTCGCTGCGATGATACCTTAACGTCATACATGGCCTGGATAATTTTTTATTTAGCTACATTACAGCTATAATATAACTATAATGAAGCTTCGTCGGGTTGTCAAGAAAAAACCGGTAGATCAAATTTTTATGAGCGGGAGGCCGGGGAAGCTAGGAATATCCAGTCAGAACAACGGCGAGAACAAAATTTCCATTTTAACCCGAGTCGACGAGTTTTCCGGATTATCTGATTGGTTATACTATTTGGATTTTTCGTGAATGAGACATGAGGAAGATTGGCGGGCTGACAAATTTTGCCGGCGACAATTGGAACGTGGTCAAACATAAAACGAAAGCATGTTATTACCCTGAGTTCGACGAGTTTTATTAATTGGCAGACGGAAATGAATCCGCCGATGGCGCAGATAAACGCAGATGGATGAGGCCCACAGGTGCCTGCGATCATATGTTTTTTTAATCTGCGCTCATCGGAGCAATCTGCGGATTAAATCAAGGCCCGTGACAGTAAGCGCTTAACGTACTCATCGAATTAAGGTTAACTGATAAGATCAACCCCCGGCATCACAGGCTTCGTTCCAGGTTTATGGTTTTAGATGGGCTAAAGTGGTTCGCGCTAAAAAAATGTATCAGCTTGGAATCATTCCAGTCGACCAGGGTAAAGATTTTTTTAACGCCAAGTGTCCTCAAATGGGCCATAAATTCATTAATCAACAGATTACCGATACCTTTCTGCCGGCAAGAGGGATCAACACCGATGGTGTCCAACGTGGCTTTTTCGTTGGAAATACCAAATTCACCTATATATATTTCCCCCATGACAAACCCCACCATCGTTCCCTGTTCATCCTCAGCCACCAGCGAGGCGAGCAAATAATCTGTGGAATGGAAAAGCTTTTCAAACTTCACGGTATAGTACTCCGGCCGCGAAGCCTTGAGTACCTTCTCATCAATCCCGACCACGGCGTCAAAATCGTCAGCCTTCATGAGTCTAATTTTGATGGGGTTCTCGTTCATGATGGTCCTTTCTTTTTAAGGGCATATTGTGAGTTACGATAAGCTATTTCTATTATTTTTCCTTGTTCTTTTTGACTATGATTCTTTTTTCTTCAGGAATCGGAGGAGGAACAGGCCCGCCGGAAATTTTCTGGACCGACCCAAAGCGAGGGGGGCAGGCTTCAAAGCAAGTTCCGCATTTTATGCACTTGTCCTGGTCGATAACATGGATCCGGTTTTTCCCGCCGACAATCGCCTCGACCGGGCATTTCCTAAGGCAAATCATACAGGCCTGGCACTTATCCGGATCAATATGGTAGGAGACCACGTCACGAAATAGACTGTCTATCTCTTCAGTGGTGAAAAGCTTGTCATACTCCTCCAGATCATAAAGACGCGACGCCAGCTTCTCCTTTTTGACCACCTTAATATATGGGACTAACTTGATAATTTCTGCCAGTCCGGACTTCAATTCGCCTAGGTCTAGTCCTTCTCCCTGGCCCAGCGGCCCCAGCTTATTCACCCTATTGCCAAACCCATTCATAATTTCGGCAAAAAGGATTCCTTCACCGGCGGACATGAATTCGATCTTCAGCCTATCCGGGTTCAGCCCCAGGTAGGCCAGTATCTTTCTGCATAGAAGGACCATGTTTAAGGCATGGTAATTTCCATGAGTAATATAATTACATTCATTTAAACGGCAACCACCAATAATCACGCCGTCGGCTCCATTAGAAAAAGCCCGGAGGACAAATTCCAGGTCGATTCTACCGGAACACATGACGCGAATAAGCCTGACATCCGTTCTATATTGTAGTCTGGAAACTCCAGCCAAGTCAGCCGCTCCGTATGCTCACCAATGGCACATAAAGCCTATGATTCTCGGCTTAAATGCAAGTCCCGCACTCATTCGTTCTCACCTCTTTTATCAGTAATCCCGGCTCGATTCATTGGTATACTTCTACGCATCTCCAACCGCCGCATCCATTGGTTCCAGGATCTCGTTTGCAGGAAATGCCGCATCAATTTGGCTGAATAGCTCTTCATCGGTAAAGTGCTTTAGTGAAATGGCCCCGGTCGGACACTTGGCGTTGCAGAGACCATCCCCTTTACAGAGGATAGGATTGACTACAGCCTTTTTGCCCTGTTTTGTCTCACGAAACTCTATGGCGCGATACGTACAGGCGGAGATACATTCTCCACACCCCATACACTTACTCTCTTGCACCTCACAAACAGAGCCGGAGGCGACGACCGTATCGTGTGACAGAAGGGTTAAGACCCGGCCGGCCGCTCCGTAAGCCTGGTTAATCGTTTCCGGCATAAGCTTTGGGTAGTGGGCCAGTCCACAAAGATAAACGCCGTCTGCGGCAAACTCAACAGGTTTTAATTTGGCATGGGCTTCTTTGAAGAAGCCGTCCGGGCTCAAAGTCACCTTGAATAATCCGGCGACTTCCTTAGTGGCGGCAGAGGGAATAACCGCGGCGGCCAAAGCAACCAGATCGGCGTCTATTTGAAGCTGATTCCCTAAAATATAATCCGTCACGGTAACCCTTAGAACTGGTCGACCATCCTCTTCAACGGCTTCCACCAGAGGTTTATCTTCGGGCTCATAGCGAATGAATTTTACATCGTTACTTGATGCTTCCCGGTAATAATCTTCTTTAAACCCGTATGTTCTTATATCCCGAAAGAGAATGTAGATATCCATATTGGGGTTTATCTCTCTCAGTTTCAAGGCGTTCTTTACGGACTCGCTGCAACATATCCGGCTGCAGTAATTTCTGTCTTCATTTCTGCAGCCGACACACTGGATCATGACTAGGCTCCCGGAGTTAATCAGCCGTTCATCTCCTTTGGCGATTCGCTCCTCCAGCTCCAGGTGGGTCAAAACCCGATCATCTTCTCCGTAAAGATATTCGGTGGGTTTATATACGTCGGCACCGATGGCGATGAGGGCTGCGCCGTGTTTTATCTCATTGATCCCTCTTTCAGATTTTACCTTGGTTACGAAATTTCCCACATAACCGGTCGCCTCTAAGATGGTCGCGTCGGTATAGACATGGATCAAGGGGTCCTGATAAACCTGGCGGATGATGTCACTCAGATATGCTTGAACATCCAGCCCTTCCAGAGTGTAATGAATCTTTCGGGCTATCCCCCCCAGGTCGGTAGCCTTCTCCACCAGATGAACCTCATGTCCCTGGCGGGCTATGCTTAGGGCGCTGGTCATGCCGGCCAGGCCGCCTCCGACCACTAAGGCCATCGGGTTGACGGGCAGATCAAATTCCTGTAACGGCTCCAAATGGCAGGCCCGGGCCACAGACATCCTGATTATATCCTGTGCCTTCTGGGTGGCTTCTTCCTTTTCTTTGGAGTGGACCCAGGAGTTATGCTCCCTGATATTAGCCATTTCACAGAAATATTGATTAATTCCCGCCTCCCGCAGGGTGTCGCGGAATAACGGCTCCAGGGTCCGGGGCGAGCAGGCCGCGATAACCACTCGATTGAGCCCTTTTTCCCTTGTGATGTCGGTTATTTGTTTGGCGGAATTAGTCGCACATGAAAATAGTTGTTCCTGAGCGTAGACGACATTAGGTAAGGTTAAAGCATATTCAACTGTGTCCGGAACATTGACTATCCTGCCGATATTGGCCCCACAATGACAGACGAAGACGCCGATCCTCGGCTTCTCTTGGGAAACATCCCTTTCCAGCGGATAGATTCTTTCTTTGGTCAGCTTCCCCCGCCGGAAGTCAAGGAGTTCACCGCACTGGGCCCCGGCCCCGCTGGCGCTAAAAACCGATTCGGGAATATCTATGGGACCCTGGAATCCTCCGCTGACAAAGATCCCCCGCCGGTTGGTCTCCATGGGATTGACGGGATTGATCTTACAAAAATCATGATAATTTAGTTCTATTCCATACTTAGCCGACAGCTCCCGATAACCCGCCGGAGGATTCAATCCGACGGATAAGACGACCATATCGAATTCTTCCTCTTTTACTCCTTCATCGGGTGTAGCATATCGGATGGTGACATTCTTGGTTTCCGGGTTCTCTTTTTCTATTGAGGCGTAGCTTCTGATAAATCTGGTCCCGGGAAGTTTCGCCGTTCGTTCGTAGTACCGCTCAAAGTCCTTGCCATAGGACCGAACATCGTTATGGAATATGGTGCACTCGGCCCCTGCGTCATGCTCTTTGGTCAAAATCACCTGTTTCTGGGTATAGGTGCAGCATACAGCTGAACAATAGCTGTTTTCATCCGGCGTAACCCGTCTGGAACCGACGCATTGAATCCAGGCGACTTTATGGGGATGCTTCTTGTCGGAGGCGCGCAGTATCTCACCCTCGTATGGCCCGGTGGCGCACATCAGCCGTTCGTAGTCCATACTGGTCACCACGTTCTGAAACTTCCCGTAGCGATATTCCGCCCTGACCTTAGGATCAAACGGCTCAAATCCAGGAGAGAGAATGATCGCCCCGACTTTTACTTCTTCCTTTTCGGGCGTTTGACTTAAGTCTATGGCCTTATTTTTGCATACTGCTTCGCAAATACGACATTTTTTGTCTTTAAGGTAAAGACAGCTTTCGTCGATATAAGCGACCAGGGGAATGGCTTGGGCAAAATATATGTGTACGGCTTTATTCTTCGATATTTCCTGATTAAATTGATCAGGGCATTTCACCGGACAGTATTCCACGCAGGTAGTACACCCCGTGCATCTGCTCTCGATAATGTATCTGGGCTTTTTAATCAGCGTTACTTTGAAATTTCCTGCTTCCCCGACCACACTGTCAACTTCAGTGTAGGTCAGGATCTCTATGTTGGGATGCCGGCCGACCTCGACCAGTTTAGGTGCGAGAATTCACATAGAGCAGTCATTGGTCGGGAAAGTCTTGTCGAGCTGGGCCATGTGGCCCCCGATACTCGGCGCTTTGTCAACCAGATAAACCTTGAAACCTGCATTGGCCAGATCAAGAGAGGCCTGGATACCGCTGATCCCCCCGCCGACAACCATAACATCTCCAAAATTAGTGTCTGCGAGACTATTGAGAAGCTGTCCTTTAACCGATTCTTTTTCCACTTTTCCGTATCCTCATCAGGTTTCTTTGGTTACCTAAATCACTTCTGCGATAATTTCGGTGATGTCTTTAACTTCCAGGGTTTCGACAACATTCAGAGTTAACCGACTGTCTTCAAAGTTGGCAATGCAATAGGGGCAGGATGTACTGAGAACCTCAGCCCCGACCCCGATAGCCTGTTCTAATCTCAGGTCGGAGAATCTCTCCCCCTTTGGTGTTTCCATCCAAATCCGGCCTCCGCCCCCGCCGCAACAGAGACTATCCACCCGCGCATCAGGCATCTCCATCAATTCTAAACCTGGTATCTTTTTTAAGACGGCACGAGGCTCGTCATAGATGCCATTATGCCGGCCCAGGTAGCATGGGTCGTGATAAGCCACTTTTTTTCCGTACTCTTTGGTGATCTGAAGCCGTCCTTCATTGATAAGCTGTGATAAATATTGGGAAATATGGATCACCTCAAAGTTCACCATAAATTGGGGATACTCGTTTTTGAAGGTATGGTAGCAATGAGGCGAGGACACGAGGATTTTCTTCACCCCGTTGTCAATAAAGTTTTTGATGTTTTCCCTGGCCAGGCGTTTGAATAATTCCTCATCCCCGGTTTTGCGGATGCTCTCTCCACAGCAATTCTCCTTCTCGCCCAGTATCCCGAAATCTACACCCGCCGAGTTGAGGATCTTGGCCGTGGCTTTAGCTACCTTCTTTAATCTTGGGTCATAGCTAAGGTAGCAACCGGGGAAATATAGAATGTCCATTCCCTCGGTGAATGTATTGACAGCCAGACCTTCCGCCCACTTGGCCCTATTTTGTCGCTCTTCACTAAAGGGGTTGCCTTCGCCGACGAGGCTTCCGCTGATGGTGCGGATAGGACGGACAGATTTGGGAAAAACGCCATATTCGGTGGCGATCCGGCGTAAGGCGACTCCGGATTCGATCTGTCTGACGTCCCTGGGGCACTTCTGAGGGCATCTGCCGCAGGTGGTACAACGCCAGATATCTTCACTTTCTATGTCCGTCAAACCGAACGTAGCCTCTCGGACTATCTTGCGCATACTAAAGCTTCTGACCCTGTTCCAGGGGCAAACAGTATCGCATAATCCGCACTGGAAGCATAATTTGAAGGCGTCTCCACCGTTCGCTTTAATGACCTCGATGATCTCTTTGTAGGGGGCTACAGTCTCCACTGTCTTTATTAATCCTCTTCTTTCGCCTTAGCGTTTTAGTCCTTTTTCGACATGGCCATTCGGGCAACGGTATCCATTAGTTCCTGCAATCCATATTTGCCGGCCAAAGAATCCAGTCCGGTCTCCAGATCACCCAGCTTCACGTCCTCTTCAACTTCCTCTTCTCTTTCTTCGTAAGTCAGGGCTTTAGTTATGCACCACTGAACACACAAAGGCTCTGGTTGGGCCGGATCGTCTTCACACATATCGCATTTTAGAGGAAGTTTGGAATCGGGTTCTTTAAACACATCCCTGGATGGGCAGGAAGCCCGGCAGAAGCCACACTCTTCATATTCTTTCCCGTCGATCACGTATTTGTCTCGGCCCATGCATTCGGCTGCAGCATACTCACCCGCGTATACCGGAAGATATACGTCTCTTAGTGGTTC
>JADFYA010000072.1:0-7809 GCA_015233285.1 Deltaproteobacteria bacterium
GTTACTTCAGACAATTTGTCTCCTGGCCCGTTCGCGTGGTGTCAGCAGTTGTATTTTGGCCGCATTATGCCGTTATCCTGAGGTGGTCAGAGCCTTTCTGCCCATTCCTGAGGATCACCGGATAGTCATGGCGGTGGCTTTGGGGTACGAGGCTGCCGAGGCGCCGGCCAATCGTTTCCGCTCCAGCCGCGAACCCGCCGACAAGGTTATTAGATGGTCCATCGACTAGCCTGAACCTTAGAGGAATTTCCGACGGGCGGGTGATCAGGCTCCGCGGCCGGTTTTCGGTATGTGATTGCCTGATTTAAGGTAAGCCGGCGAGATATCTCCGACAGGAATAAGACTCAGGTGGTGATAAAGTTCTTATAACTGGTCCGGAGGGCTTTGGCCAGCTTCCTGGCCGTTTCCTTGTCTATCGGTCTTTTGCCGTTTTCCATGTCGGAGATATGCCGCCTCGGAACTCCGGTCATACTTGACAATTGGGCTTGAGTTAGCTCCTCCCGGTAGCGCATCCCGGCCAGCACTTTTCCGGGCAGGTTTTGGTCGGTAATTTCCGGGAAACATTCCCGCCAGGGTCTGGAATCAGGTTCGTTGTCATATTGGAATCCGAGCGACTTCATAAGATTAATGGCTTCGTTTTTTCTATCGGGTGGGCCAATAAATTTGAGCCCAACCGGGTCTTCAATATGGTGCTTTTTCGTGGGTTCCAACATATATCACCTCCACCATTCTGTTTTTTGGGGATGACACTCTCCAAACAGCAACGTAGGTAGGTTTTCCCCTTTTTAAAATGACAATGGTACTTATTATGACCGAGACAGCCGCAGTTAGGCCAGTTACCGCATATCGGACCTTGAGTCTCAATATCGTTGATGAGCGCGGCCAGCTCCAGCTTGAGTCTTATCCGGGAGGTCAACGAATCAATGCTCTTGTCGGCTCGTTGGTTAATATGGACCGTCCATTTCAAAACCACTCTTTTACCTGTTATGGTAAAAGAGTCAAGAGAAAATGAAGTTAACTTATCTCCTAACTGCACTTCAGGGTCCATTAAGGAGGTCACGATATCTTCGATTTTGATTGACGGTGATGGATAGGCGCGCCGGCCAAAAAAATTACAAAATCTATTGACAATCAGGTATCAGGGGCATATAACAAAATCATACTGAATTCATATAGTCTCCACCCTCCGTGTCCCCGAAAGTTAAAAAGGCTGACATTTGGCCTTCCAGCCTCTCCGCTAGATCAGGTTCGGATTTAACTCATGAAAGAAATATCTGTTACGGCCATTCGTAACGCGGTCAAAGACTTGTCCATCAAAGCCAATCGAGAATTGGGGCAGGACACCCTGGACGCCTTTGTCCGCTACAAGGAAAAAGAAACCTCTCCCGTCGGCCGGGATATCCTGGATCAATTGATCGAGAATGCCCGGATCGCCAGGGAAGAAGGCATCCCCATGTGCCAGGATACCGGGTTGTCGGTCATCTTTGTCGACCTGGGACAGGAGGTGCATCTGACCGGGGGCGATCTCTCTCAGGCGATTAATGACGGAGTCAGGGATGGCTACCAGAAAGGCTACCTGCGTAAATCCACCTGCCATCCTTTTACTCGAAAGAACATCGGAGACAATACGCCTGCCATTATTCATCTTCGTCTGGTTCCGGGGGATAAGGTTCACCTCTGGGTGGTACCCAAGGGCGGGGGCAGCGAAAATATGAGTCGTTTGGCCATGCTGCCTCCATGTAAGGGATTGGCCGGGGCCAAGGAACTGGTCATCCAGACGGTCAAAGATGCGGGACCCAATCCTTGCCCGCCCATTATCTTGGGCGTGGGCATCGGCGGTAACTTTGAGGTGGCTCCGCTGCTGGCCAAGCGGGCTTTGTTAAGACAGGTCGGGGAAAGACACCCGGACCCGGAATTGGCGGCCATAGAAGAAGAACTCTTAGAAAAGATAAATAACCTGGGCTGGGGACCGGAGGGCCTGGGTGGCCGGACCACGGCGCTGGACGTCCACCTGGAGATGATGCCCTGCCACATTGCCAGTTTTCCGGTCGCAGTGAACATCCAGTGCCACGCCAACCGCCATTTGGAGGTGACATTTTGAGTACCGAGCTGACACCGGTTACCTACTATTTGACCACACCGTTGACCGACGCCGACGTGGCCAAACTTAATATCGGTGATCGTGTTTTTTTGAGCGGGATCATTTATACCGGCCGGGATGCCGCCCATCGCCGTTTGGTGGAGCTGCTGGACCGGGGCGAGGACTTGCCCATGGACGTAGCCGGTCAAGTGATTTACTATGTCGGGCCGTCTCCGGCATCACCTTGCCGGGTAATCGGTGCGGCCGGCCCAACCACGGCATACCGGATGGATGCTTATGCCCCCCGGTTATTGGCCAAAGGTCTTAAGGCCATGGTGGGCAAAGGAAGACGGGCTGATGAGGTCCGGGAGGCCATGGTCAAACATAAGGCCGTATATCTCACCGCCACAGGTGGGGCGGGCGCTTTGTTGTCCAAGTGTATCAAGAAGGTGGAGATCATTGCCTATGAAGACCTGGGCCCTGAAGCCGTCCGCCGGATGGAAGTGAAGGACATGCCGACCACAGTCGTTAACGACGTTCATGGCCGGGATCTTTATGCAGCCGGCCGGGAGATATACGAAATAAAGGCCTAAGGCATTCTTTTTAAGTAAGAACGTGAAACGATTGCACACGGAGGCAAAATGAACTGGATTATCCGTACCCTCACTTGTTCCGTGGGGAAAAAACTGATTATGGCTGTGACCGGTTTGAGTTTCTGTCTTTTCCTGGTTTCCCACCTGGCTGGGAACCTGACCATTTTTAAAGGCCCGAAGGCTTTTGTGTCGTACGCGGAATCATTGCATTCATTGGGCGCCTTGATCTTGATGGCTGAATTGGGACTATTGGTCTTGGCCGTCTGTCACATTTGTTTTGGTATCTGGTTGTTTATAGGAAACCTGACGGCCAGGCCGGTGGGTTACGCCATGAAAAAGAATGCCGGAGGCCGAACCCTGAGTTCGGCGATTATGCCGTATACCGGTCTTTTTCTTCTGGTGTTCATCATCATCCATCTGCTCACCTTCCATTTTGCCGACCGCGGTGGCAAGGACGTCTATTATCTGGTCCACAATACCTTTACCAGGCCGGGTTATGTAATCTTTTACCTCATCGCCATGATTGCCGCGGCATTTCACGTCAAACACGGCTTTTGGAGCGCCTTTCAGACAATAGGCGCCAATCATCCCAAGTACATGCCGGTTATCAAGAAGGTCGGATTGGTTTTCAGCCTGCTGGTCGGCTTCGGCTTCGGCTGCCTGCCCATTTATCTTTCATTGTCGTAAACGCGTACCCGTAGGTCGGCATCGTCCTCAAAGTTTCAGATGATTGGGGGCGGCCGGCCGCGAGGCGCGCCTTTCTATGTCAGTGTCATGAGGTCATATTATGAAGCTTGATGCCAAAGTTCCGGGCGGCCCGCTTCCTGAGAAGTGGGATAAACACCGGTTTGAATTAAAACTGGTCAACCCGGCCAATAAGAAAAAGTATGAAATCATCGTGGTCGGCACCGGCCTGGCCGGCGGTTCGGCTTCCGCTTCCCTGGCCGAGTTGGGTTACAACGTCAAAACCTTTTGTATCCAGGACAGCCCTCGCCGGGCCCATAGTATTGCCGCCCAGGGCGGTATTAACGCGGCCAAGAATTATACCAACGATGGGGACAGCGTCTGGCGCCTGTTTTATGATACGGTCAAGGGAGGCGATTTCCGGTCAAGGGAAGCCAATGTCTACCGGCTGGCCCAATTGAGCGTCAATATTATCGATCAGTGTGTGGCTCAAGGAGTCCCCTTTGCTCGGGACTATGGCGGCTTGCTGGCTAATCGATCTTTTGGCGGCGCTCAGGTTTCCCGAACCTTTTACGCTCGCGGGCAAACCGGTCAGCAGTTGCTGCTGGGCGCTTACAGCGCCATGATGCGGCAGGTGGCCAACGGCAAAGTCAAAATGTTCCCGAGGCGGGAAATGCTTGATCTGGTCATGGTCGACGGCCGGGCCAGGGGGATCGTGGTCCGTAACCTGATCACCGGAGAGATCGAACGCCATGCCGCCCATGCCGTGGTTTTGGCCACGGGAGGCTATGGAAACGCCTTTTTCCTGTCCACCAACGCCATGGGATCCAACGTCACCGCAGCCTGGCGGGTCCACAAAAAAGGCGCGTTGTTCGCCAATCCCTGCTTTACTCAAATCCACCCCACCTGTATCCCGGTGCATGGGGATTACCAGTCTAAATTGACTTTGATGAGTGAAAGCCTGCGGAACGACGGCCGCGTCTGGGTGCCCAAAAAGAAGGGAGACAAAAGGTCTCCTGACAGCATTCCGGAATCCGAGCGGTACTATTATCTGGAGGAGAGATATCCCAGCTTCGGGAACCTGGTGCCGCGCGATGTGGCTTCCCGAAACGCCAAGAATGTTTGTGATATGGGCATGGGTGCGGGCGATACCGGCCTGGCCGTCTACCTGGATTTCGCCGATGCCATCAAGCGGGATGGCCGGGATACAATCCATAAAAAGTACGGGAACCTGTTCCAAATGTATGAACGGATAGTCGGTCAGAACCCCTATGACACGCCCATGATGATTTACCCGGCTATACATTACACGATGGGTGGCCTGTGGGTTGATTATAATCTTATGTCCACTATTCCGGGCCTTTTTGTCCTGGGCGAGGCCAATTTTTCCGATCATGGGGCCAATCGCTTAGGGGCCAGCGCCTTGATGCAGGGACTTAATGACGGTTACTTTGTTATTCCTTATACCGTCGGTGGTTATCTGGCCGGTATGCCGCTGGGCGAGGTCAAAGACAGTCATCCTGCCTTTAAGGATGCGGTTCAGGAAATTTCGGCCCAGGTGACTAAGTTGTTGTCTGTCAAGGGGAAGCGGACGGTTGATGATTTTCATCGGGAACTCGGACGGATTTTGTGGGAATATTGCGGCATGGCCAGAAACGAGGCGGGCTTGTTAAAGGCTAAGCAAATGATTCCGGAGCTTCGTCAGCAATTCTGGGAGAACGTAACCGTAACCGGGTCGCCCGGCGAATTCAACCAGACCCTGGAACGGGCCGGACGGGTGGCTGATTTTCTCGAATTTGGGGAACTCATGCTGAATGACGCCCTGAACCGAAAGGAATCTTGCGGCTGCCATTATAATGAGGCTTACCAGACCGAAGATCACGAGGCCAAACGAGACGACGAGAACTATTGCTACGTGGCGGCCTGGGAATTCCAGGGGGTGGGGAAGGAGCCTGTGCTGCATAAGGAACCGTTGGCCTTTGAAAACGTCCACCTGGCGACAAGGAGTTACAAGTGAGCAAGACCATCAACCTGACGCTAAAGGTCTGGCGCCAACCGGGGTCTGAGGCCAAAGGCGCCTTTGAGACGTATGAAGCGAAGGATATCTCAACCGATATGTCCTTTTTGGAGATGCTGGACGTGGTCAATGAACGGCTTAGTGTGGAAGGCAAAGACCCGATTGCCTTTGACCACGACTGTCGGGAAGGTATCTGTGGCATGTGTGGGTCAGTGGTGAACGGCGTGCCTCACGGCCCCCAAAAAGCCACGACTTTGTGCCAGTTGCACATGCGGCATTTTGCCGGCGGCGATACCCTGGTTATTGAACCGTGGCGTTCTCGGGCATTTAAGGTCATCAAAGACCTGGCCGTGGACCGGAGCGCGTTTGATCAACTCATCCAGACGGGTGGCTATATATCGGCCAATACCGGAGCGGTTCCCGAAGCCAATGCTATTCTGATTTCTCAAGAAACTGCGGAATTGGCCATGGATGCGGCCGCTTGTATCGGTTGTGGCGCCTGTGTGGCGGCCTGTCCCAATGCCTCGGCCATGCTCTTCGTCGGGGCCAAGGTGTCACAGTTGGCTCTGCTTCCCCAAGGACGGCCTGAAGCGGCGAAACGGGTCCAGGCCATGATCCGGAAAATGGATGAACTGGGTTTTGGCGCTTGTTCCAACGAGGCTGAATGCGAAGCCGTCTGTCCCAAAGAGATTTCGATCACCAACATTGCCCGGCTGAATCGAGAGCTGATCAAGGCGGCCTTCGGCTCTCCGTTCTAATAGATTTCCTCATCAGATTTTGGTGTGACCTCTGTGGCCCTCCCTCACCGGCGGGCTACAGTCGCGTTAGGGGAATGTGTCATGGAGTTTTTTGATTTAGTACCAGAAATGTATCCGCAGATTTCGCAGAGTTACGCAGATGGAAAAGACCCAGAGACATATTTAGGCCCTAATCTATGTAACTCGGTGTAGTATATTGATTTAATTGTGTCCCTTGATGCTAATCGCTTAGCCTGTTCGTCGAACTCAGGTTATAATTTCTGAAAATAAAAGGGGCTGACGGTCATTGAAACCGTCAGCCCCTGGTAAATCAGAATTAAGATTTTATTTTAGAATTCAGCCTTGAGGCCCATCTGGTACAGACTGGTGTCCGGACCGGCGCTCTTGAGGTCATAGTTGGTTCTTTCCATAGCGGTATAGACCATCAAGCCCTTGGCTAAGTCGTAAGAAATACCGTATATTTGAGTTTTTTCCTCGGCGCTGGTTCTGGCGTCGTCATCGGGAGTGTAGTCGTCATATTTGGCAAAGAGGCGCAGGCAAGGCCAGAAGGGCATCTTAACAAAACCGGCCACATCCCAGCCAGTTCGGTTCTTTTCTTCCGTGCTCGTTTTGGTGCCTTTCCCGGCGTAGTATTGACCGAAGATGGTAAACAACTCATGTTGATAGGACGCGGTGTAAAGCTGAATATTCCATTGGGGATAAGCAGTAGAACCGGCCGGGACGGCAAACTTAGCATCGCTTTCGCCGTTGCCGTATTGGGCTGCCAACCGGATCCCTTTGCCCCAGTCAAACATGTTGAGCGGCCGAATCCAGAGTTGACCTTCAAAGAACTTGGTGTCGTTCCGTTCGTTGCGGTCAAACCCGGCGCCGTTGTATACACCGAAATACACACCGCCCCAACGGGAGGCATACTTGCTTTCAACTCTTTCCTTAAATTCTTTGTCCATCTCGCCTAAGGTCAGGTGCATGTTGGCGCCGTAGTCGGAGGTGGACATGATGTTGTGACGATCCAGGAAGTTTTTGCCTTCCACCCGATATGGCCAAAGGGAGTCGTCATAGTTATCGGAAGCGTTGTGGACCAGGCCGACTTCACTCTGGAGCCGGAATTGGTCGCCGAGCATTTCCATACCGAATAGATTCTTGAAATCAAACAGGCCGTATGCATACTTGATGCGGACTTCCCAGCCGATTTCACTGGCGTCGGTACCTGTGCTGCCCCGTTTTTTATCATAGGTAACGTCAACAGTGGCTCGGGTCGAGAACCAGGGGGTGAATTCCTTGCCCAAAGTGAGGTAAGCCCGGTCTAGAGAGAACCCGTTGTCATTGGCTTTGGAGCCGGAGTCATAGTTCCGGATAAAATAATTGATAAAGTATGTTCCGCCCAACGAAACTCCCTGCAAGCCTTTGGGCAGGTTGAGGCCCTTTTCTTCGTCCTTCTTAATTTCTTTAGCTTCATCTTTGGAGATAACGCCCTTTTCCATGAGCACATCGGTTAGGGATTTACCCGCCGAAGATTTGACTGGTGGTTGGACGTCATCAGCGATAACCTGCTGGGTCAATAAAAAAACAAACCCGAACAGGACGGCCATGATACAAATAGCTCTTCTCATAATCCTTTTCTCCTTTCACTGATCTCAGTTAATGTTTCCCCCCCCGGGGTGTATCGTTACGTGGTGA
>JADFYA010000072.1:7967-12137 GCA_015233285.1 Deltaproteobacteria bacterium
ATTGACTAATTTTGTCGTCCGTCGGATACACAAGTTATTTTTTTCACAAATATTTCTTGGTGAAATGAAAAAAATTAAGAAGATTTCTTTTCGCAGTTCAATTAGGGAACATAGCCGTGGTCTTGAAAGGCATGGGCCGACGACTGCACCTACACCTAATGTTTAACCGGGCTATTGACATCTGCCGATGAAACCAGGTAGTGTTATTGCATCTTGATATTTGCGGTCAGATTCTCTACCTTGCCTCATGGTGACTATTTATGCGATTTGCAAAGATACAGGTCGGCGTCGATGCCGTCAAACCATTCGCCCTGGTCAAGTATTTTTCTTTCACCAGCTTCATTGTGATCATGCTGGGGGCCATTATCTTGACCTGGATTCTGAGCCATCGGGCCAGGATTTCCATTTTGGAACGTTCTGAAGGGTATGCCCTACTTTTGGCCGAAAATCTAAACCATCAGGTCTTTTTGCAGTTTATTGTTCCGACTGTGTTCAAATTTGGGGAAATCAGTCTCCGGGAGGAAGTTCAATATGAACGGCTCGATAATATTGTCCGGGCCACTATTCACAGTTTTCATATTGATCGCGTGACGATTTTTGATTTAAAGGCGAGCATTGTTTATAGTACCGACAAGGCGCTGGTTGGTCAAGAAAACAAGGGTGGTCTTGATTATCAGGTGGCGTTGAAAGGGCGGCATTCATCTCGCCTGGTCTCTAAAGGCGGCTCGATGTGGTTTGATTTCATCACCGTTGTCCAGGAGAAGAAGTTAATTACATATATTCCGTTACGCGCTGAAAAAGCTTTTTATAACTTGACGGGACCCATCCTGGGCGTTTTCGAGATAACACAAGATTTGTCCTCTGAGTATGAAGATGTGGTCAAGAATCAATATCTGATTTCCGGAGTTTCACTTGGAATTATGATCATGGTTTTCATCGTTCTGCGCCAAATCGTGAAACGAGGCGAGACAATTATCGAACGGAGATCACAGGAACGCAAGAAATTAGAGGAGCAACTTAATCAAGCCGAACGTCTGGCCGGTCTGGGGCGGATGGTGGCCGGAGTCGCCCATGAGATTCGGACGCCGCTGGGTATTATTCGAAGTACGGCGGAACTGCTTGGTAAGAAGATCAACAAGTACGAGCCCAACAACCGGCTGGCTGAGGTTATTGTTGAAGAATCCAGGCGATTGAATAATATCGTTACGGAATTTTTGGACTTTGCCCGGCCTCAAACGCCACGGCTGGCCCCCTGCAACGTCGAAAATGTCTTGGATAAGAATCTGTTTCAGTTAGCTTCGGAAATGGATCTTAGACAAATTATTCTTGAAAAGAAATATGTTGGTGGCGGTGTTAATATCATGGGGGACTCGGACCTGCTATATCGGGCGTTTCTTAATATTTTTAACAATTCCGTGGCCGCCATGCCCTCAGGTGGCCGGATCAACGTGACCACCACCGTCAAAAATGATAATCAGAACAGCTTGTTTGAAGTGTGCATTGCTGATACCGGAGAAGGAATCGATCCGGACATGATGAAGAGAATTTGTGACCCTTTTTTTACTACTAAAGAAAAGGGGACCGGACTGGGGCTGTCCATTGTTAAGAATATCCTGGACAGCCATGCCGCAGTCATTGATTTCCAAAGCCCGGTCGCCGAATCTTCTCCCATGGGGACAAAGGTGATTATTAGCTTTCCTTTGGCCGAGTTGCCCGGTGAAGCCGGCATCCCTAAGCAGGTAATTTAAGTAACAATATATCTTTTCAGCTTATTTCAGTGAGTCTAGTATGGAAACCATCCTGGTTGTAGATGATGAAAAGAATTATCTAATCAATTTGGAAGCTCTTCTCTCAGAGGAGAGGGATTATGAAATCTTGACGGCGGAAAGCGGCACCCAGGCTTTGCAGGTTCTTAAAGAACACGAAGTTGATCTGATCATCACCGATCTAAAAATGCCCGGGATGGACGGTTTACAGCTTTTAGAAGAAGCCAAGAAAAGGAACTCCGGTCTGCCGGTCATCGTACTTACCGCTGACGGGACCATCGATACTGCGGTTGAAGCGGTTAAGAAAGGTGCTTACGACTATTTGACCAAGGGCGGGTATAGTAATGACGAGTTGATGTTACGGGTCGGCAAGGCTCTTGAGGTGTCCGCCCTGGTCAAGGAAAAACGCTTATTAAGCGAAGAACTGAGTCAGAAATATGGGTTTGACAATCTGGTGGGCAAGAGCAAGCCCATGCAGAAGACCTACGAACTAATCCGGAAGGTCGCCGACACCAAGGCCTCGGTGCTGATCATCGGTGAATCCGGTACGGGAAAGGAACTTATAGCCCGGTCAATCCATTTTAACAGCCGCCGGCGTGACAAACCTTATATTTCCGTGAATTGCACGGCACTTACGGAGTCGTTGCTGGAAAGCGAATTATTCGGACACGAAAAGGGCTCTTTCACCGGAGCCATCGCCGGCAAAAAAGGCCGTTTTGAGTTGGCCGACAAAGGCACTCTCTTTCTCGACGAAGTTGGAGAAATGTCGACTCAACTCCAGGTCAAACTGCTCCGGGTTCTGCAAGAGATGGAGTTTGAACGGGTGGGTGGTACTCGGACGCTTAAAGTCGATGTCCGGATTGTCGCAGCATCAAATAAGGATCTGAGAACCTTGATTAAGAAAGGAACTTTCCGGGAGGATCTTTTTTATCGGTTGAACGTAGTTCATATAGTTGTGCCGCCCTTAAGGGATCGTCCTGACGATATATTGTTACTGGTTAATCATTTCATTAAAAAATACGCGATGGACGAAAACAAAAGCGTCTATAGCATCTCACCCGAAGCGTTGAGAAGAATCTATGAATACGATTGGCCGGGCAATGTGCGTGAGTTGGAGCATGTGATCGAGCGGGCGGTGATCCTCTGTGGCGGGTCGGAGTTGACTGTGGTTGACCTCCCTGAGGAATTCCAGGATAAAACCAGGGGAGGCTCTGCGATTGATCAATTACTGGCTCCGCATACCAAGCTTCAGGATGCCCTGGAACAGATGGAAGAGATGATGATCCGTAATGCCTTAAAAAAAGCTAAGTTCGTCCAGTCACAGGCGGCCGAGGCCTTGGGAATTTCCCGCGGCCTAATGGGGTATAAGATAAAAAAATACAATATTTCACTCAGTTAAATGCTGGTAACGGTACATTCGGGTTGACTTACGTTTTGGCCGGTAGACTTCCTCCGGCAGACTCCCCAAAGGAAGGTCGTAGAGGTAAAAAATCCAATTGTATCAAATGAGTAAAGTTTTTTGTACATTAGCCGATTGATGTAAAGTTTTTTGTACTGAACTATATGTTACGTGTTTTTAATAGTTTAACCTGGTGGTGAGGACGGGTTAGGGCAGGTGTGTATAATTTTTTTTACATCAGTTAGCCCGACGTCAAGAGACCGACATCCAGGCGACTCGGACGGACGAAAATATGACGGCTCATGTCATATTCCATATCATACTTAAATGTAACAATTAATTTTTGATTAGACAACTTTGGTGACCTGATTTAACGAAATATTGGCGGTTTGGCAAGCTAATTGCATCATAATAAGGCAAGCTTTACCCCCCCCGTTTCATAACTCTTTTCTCCTTATAAAGAAGCCGGTTGCTGCCTTTGGTAGTCCGGCTTTTTTATTGAATAAATGGGCCTAAAATACCTGGACTCCAGGCGCCGATTGAAGCCTTTCCGCAAATAAATGAGTCGACGGTAGGAATGAATGACCTGGTTGGCAAGCAAATTGCATTTAAAAAGGCAAGGCAACAAAAAATCCCTAAGCGGGTTATAATAAAATTAATAAACCTCCATTAAGTTAAGATCATCTTTCCTCCTTTCTGCAAGCCGGGTCCCCCCCCAGACCCGGCTTCATTTTTTTCCCCCCACTTGATCTCACCGGTTGTCCTCAGTTGCATACCAATGTCATCAACTTAAGGGTGCAGAGCGTATTGGAACCATGTACCCAGGGTGGCGCTTCGCTGACCCTGGGCTATGTTTGGTAACCCCTCCGGGGTATTAGAATGGTGGCCTGGTCAATCGTATTCATAGATTCTTCTCAACGCTTCGGGTGAGATGCTATAGACGCTTTTGTTTTCGTCCATCGCGTATTTTTTAATGAAATGATTAACTAATAACAATATGTCATC
>JADFYA010000073.1 GCA_015233285.1 Deltaproteobacteria bacterium
ATAGTAAAAAACCGAATACGCGGATTTTGCTTAACCCGCCGGTAATTAATTTCCAGTCCGCAAGACGGTGGACACAACTTGGGGAAATATTGATGCAGTTGGGCCACGCGTCCACCTAAGTAGGGACTCTTTTCCACCAGGACGACATCATACCCGGCTTCTGCGGCTTCGACGGCGGAAGTCAACCCGCTAATACCGCCACCGACCACTAATATGGTTTGAGATCCCGTTCTTCCATCTGCCATGCCGTACCTCCGCAGTGATATTTTGTATTAGGACCAATTAATGCTTTTCCCACAACATCAAGAAAAGGACTCACGTATTGCTACCGGACGGATGTTGGTTTATGCACTCGGCTAAGAGGTAATCGGCGGAGTCTCAATGTGGAGGTGGCTGCGGCGCGTTGAGATGCGACGGCATTCCCTGATGACACCCCTATTTTGGTGACAACCAATATCTCCGGTATGATTTTCTCGAGAGGTTGGCCTAGAACAGCTAATCTGCCCAGAAAATCATACGGAAAGGCAACCTGGCGCTTAACCGCCGGGCGAAAAAAAGCAAAGAAAAACTCCAGGCGCCTTGACGGCGCCTGAAGTTTAGGTGTTACCGCATGGTGAAAATTACTTCACGATGTGGATAATGTCTCTCTTCATGCAGGACCATTGAGCTGAAGCAGGATCATACTTAACATTGGCGAAAACATGCCAATCTTTTTCGTCCATCTTGGGTGTGTCGGAGCGGAAGTAGTAGCCTGGCCATCTGGTTTCTTCACGGAACTGGATGGTGCGGACGTGGGCTTCGGCTTGCCACATTCTGTGGACGTTTTCCCAGCAGCGTTCCAACTCGTAAATACCGTTGGCGGCCAACTTCTCAGCATCTTCCTTCAAGAAAGCCAACAATTCCATGCCTCTTTCCAACAGGAACTTGTTGGTGGTGAAGGCTGCGGAAACGCCACCAGCGTATTCATCCATGATCTTCTGCAGACGGAACATGAACATGAAGGGCTTGATGTAGTTGGGGTTGACGTTTTCGTCAGAAGACAGGCCGGAGAATTCGGCAAATCTGTCGAGCGGAGCCAGGATGGTCTTCTTCATGGCTTCGACCTTGGCGGCGTCAACTTTGGGCTGAGTATTATTTTCGACGATAAACTTAATCGCGGCCTTAGCGGCGATCCGGCCTTCGGCGTGTGAACCGGAGGAGAACTTGTGGCTGGAGGCGCCGGAAGCGTCGCCGGCGGCAAACAAGCCCTTAACCGTCGTCATATTGGCATAACCAAAGAAGTACTCTTTCGGGGCGAGGTCTTCAGGACCACTGACCCAAGCGCCGGAGGCACCGGAGTGGGAACCGATAAAGTAAGGTTCACAAGCGGCGATTTCAGAAGGTCTCTCTTCGGGGGCGATATTCTGGGAGGCCCACAGCAAAGCCTGGGAGATGGTCATGTCGAGAAAGTCTTCCCATGCTTCGGCTTCGAGGTGTTTCATCTTCTTCTTCTTGGCTTTCTCATCAAGACCTTCAGCCAAGGCGGCGATAGCATCGTGGGTCATCATATACAGAGGGCCTTTGCCGATGTTGACATCGAGCATGCCCAGGTAGTTCCGGAGGTTGGCCGGGATGGGTTTAACCAAACCGTAAGGAGCGTAATTTTGCAGCTCTTCCTTCCTCTCGATCATGTAGTTGCCGCCAAAAGCGTTCTTGGCAGCCGACTTGAACAGCAAGAACCAGGCGCCTACCGGTCCGTATGCATCTTTAAAGCGGACGGGGATAAAACGGACTTCCTGGCAGGTCATTTCAGCGCCGGCCTTAAGGGTGAAGTATGCGCTGGAGCCGGTGTTGAAGGGGGGATACCAGGAACGGCCAATACCTTCGCCAGAGGACCTGGGTTTGAACACGTGCACCGCGCCGCCCATGGCACAAATAACGGCTTTGGCTTTGAATACGTAGAATTTCTCTTCACGGGTGCTGAATCCGACTGCGCCGGCAACCCGATCGCCGTCCATAATCGGTTCGACGATGAAGATTCTTTCTAAGATGTTTTCGCTGCCCAGAGCATTCTTAGCGGCTTCAGCCACGATGACCTTATAGGACTCACCGTTGATCATAAGCTGCCACCGGCCTTCATGGACGTACTTTCCGGCTTCGTCTTTCCAAATGGGGAGGCCCCATTTTTCAAACAAATGGACGGAGGAATCCACGTGGCGGGCGATATTGTAAACTAAGTCTTCACGGCAGACGCCCATCAAGTCTTGACGAACGTAATTAACATAGTCTTCAGCCGTGTTCTGACCGTCGCAGATGCCGACGTATTGGTTGATGGCGGAAAGGCCCATAGCCACGGCGCCGCTGCGATCAAAGGCGGCCTTATCAACGACGGTAACCTTCAGGTTGTTCTTCTTGGCCCAATAAGCCGCCTCAACAGCCGCACCGGTGGAGGCCATGCCGCCGCCGATGATCAAGAGGTCGGTAATAACTTCTACGGTTGGGAAATTTGCCATGGATCCACCTCCATTATTTTTTAATTGTGGGAAGGGCACTTAAATTCAAAGACGCCGGTTCGGTCATAAGCAGTTCGGACTTCAGATCTCCGGAACCTTCTGCAAAGCCGCCCAAAGGTTGAGCAGAACCTTCAGGGATTGACCGAATGGGGAACTTGAAGCGTTTCAGCGTCCCGTTTCTGAATTTAACCGTCCACATAATGTCTTCGGACCCACGAAGTGGAACCACGCTCGCGCCCAGCGGCATAAAGTCGGCGTAGCCTCTGACGTCAATCGCCTGTTGGGGGCAAATCTTGACGCAGTTATAGCATTCCCAGCACAACCATGGATCACGGTTGTAGCCTTTCATCTTCTCTTTGTCGAGCATCATCAAGTCTTGGGGACAAATGTGCATACAGGCCGTCTTGTCTTGACCTTTGCATCCGTCACACTTCTCTAAGATTACATAGCTTGGCATTCGTTACCCTCCTACAGTTGTTTTAAGAACCCAAAGTTCCTTTAAGTCCCAGAACGTTCTGGAAAAATATCAACCGCTGTGTAACACCTCCTTCCAGCAACCTATATTTTTTATGGGACATTCCATCCCTTTATATAATTAAGGTCGAGACCCGTCACAGGGGTCCCTCCTCCAGTTCTACTTTAGTCCTGCCTGATGCTGCCGCCCGACCTTCAGGCTGAAGATTGTGAAAAATATACCAAACGAAACGACGTGTCAAGAAAAAAAATTAAAAACAGCCCCCCTAAAACGCTAAGTCTAAAACCTGCTGGTCCCGACCCGCTAATCAGGGCCTATCGCCTTTAATTGTCTCGCTTATCCTTGATGCCTTCCTGATTTTATAGTCAAAACAAGAAGATAGCTTCAAAAAAGACAACCTTGTGCAATTCTGTACAAAGATATATTAGCCGAATTTTCATGTCAAGAAAAAAATGAAAGCATTTGCGCTTTTCGCGGCTATCGGCCCACCAGACTTGCTCAGACGCCCCTTCGTCGTCCGTATCTTACCTGATTGTACTTTAGACCGCCATAACTTGCATCTTTCATGCTTAATGGCCCGGCCGGTTAACCGCGCCCGGTTGTATTCATCATACAACCTTAAATTACTTACTAAAACATTATGTTAAAACAATGAGTTGGTCTATTGGACGGCCAACCGTTCCCCTTTGGTCAACAGGCCGGGCCTTTAAGCTCTTTGGAGAGTGGTCCGGTCAGGGACGCCGCTGATGGATCGAGGCTGGCCGGATTAGGCTTAATACGGCAGGGGAAAAACAATAGCCTGAGAGCTGATCGGCGTCATTACTAATATCCGGTCGCGCCGGTTCCGGCCGCCATTCCGGATGCCGGAGACGGGATACCCCTTTTGGAAAGGCACATCCCGGTCTCAACCTTTTCTCGGACTGGGGCAGAGGGCTACAGCCCCGGCGTCCGGGGCAGGCAGAAGGAAGTCAGCTAGCTGATACTTGGTGGGTTATTCGCCGCGAATCTTTTCGGCCGCTTCTTGTCTGGTCTTGCAATCCACACACAAGGTAGTCACCGGCCTGGCCTTAAGCCGGCCGATCCCGATTTCATCCCCGCAGGAATCGCAAATGCCGAAAGTGCCATTCTCAATTCGCTCCAAAGCGTCTTTAATCTTATTGATCAGTTTCCGTTCCCGGTCTCTAATCCTCAAAGTAAAATTCCGGTCCGATTCGAGGGAGGCCCGATCCGTGGGGTCCGGAAAGCTCTCTTTGCTTGTGGTCATACCCGAGAGAGTTTCTTTGGCCTCGCTCAGTAGTTCGGCTAACCGCTCCTGAAGCAAATCCTTAAAATAATCGAGAGTTTCTTTGTTCATTGCTTACTCTCCCAACCGGTGTCTGTGTTTCTTCAGTTAGAGTCTCACGTTGTCGGACGTCCCGTACGGGTGGCCGATGTACCTATGTGCTGTATCCAAAAGGCTGAATCAGGGCCGGGATACTCCGGCCGGCCGCAAAAAGGAACCCACCGTTAAGAGTGAATCGGCTCTATCCGGTTTTCTCATGACTATGATTATGATCTAACGCCTCGTCTTTCGGGTCCGCTTGATTTTGACCCGCACCCTGGGCAGCCAACACCTGGGCCACCCCGGCTTCATCACCAGCCTGGCGAAAGGCCTCCAGGGCAAACAAATATCGACCGGCAATTAAATTCATCCGGCCCAACTGACGCCACTCTTCAGCCGAAGCCGGAGATGACGCGCTATGGCAGGCTTTGGAAAAAATGAAGACATCCCCCTGGTCCAGGGCCGCCCGGCGCACCTCTAGGCTACCCTCAGCATGACCCGCTTTGACGAAAAAATCCAGGGCATCTGTTAAATGACCGGCACTGAGGAAAGCCCGCCCATGCTCCACCAAGAAATCAGGAGCGGCCTTCGGGTCGTTGAGAATTTCTCTTTTCTTTAAACATGACGGTAAGTTATTTAGCTTCAACCGGTTTCTCCCAAGGTGCCGGGTCTAATCTTCACCCTCGTTACGGTTATGGAGCCATTCACCCCCGCCCATATCCAGGGAGTCGATGTTTTCTAAAGTCACTTTCCCGGCGGCGATTTCCCGCAGAGCCATGACGATGTCTTTGTTCTTGCCGGCCGCCATGATGGGACTGCCCCGTTTGATCTGCTGCACCCGTTGCAGGGCCAACTGGACCAGAGAAAAACGGTTATTAACCTGGGTCAGGCAATCTTCTATTGTTACGCGTGCCATTACTGCCTCCTTGGAACTGCACTTGGGACGGGTGTATCAGGTCCGTCAGGTATCAGAAAGCAAGTATCATAAAAGTAAAGATAGATACCAGAAACCTGTTTGCTGACTGTTTTCAATGCAAGCTGGAAAAATCGCTTACACGACCGTTGCAGGTATTCCCGGCCCACAAAAAACTTAGTTCTTTTGCCTTCACGGTAAATTGTGTAGTATAGGGTAAAACTCCGTCAATGTAAAGCCTTTTTTTCGGAGACCCCAATTTGGACAACCAAAGTGCTTTTTCGGGCACCTGCTATAAAAGGGACTTTGCTGGTCTAGATTACTCCGGGACACCACCTAGTTGCATGGCACGGAGGTGACTTTTCCATTCAAACCGGTTCCTTTAAACTGGATAGTTCCTTTTGCGCCATCAAACATCATGGCGTAATCGCCGCTTAAAGTGACTGGGTCCAACTTCATATGAATCACCATCGTCATAATAACCGTAGAGGCGTCCCCGGGAATTACGGCTATATTATCGCGGCTGGACATATGAAGCGACACCTCCAAAACGTTGTTTCTCAACTCGGCGTTTCCATTGGTGACATAAACGGTCCATTCATTCTTACTAAATATATTGTTGAGAGTGGTTAAGCCGGCCAACACAAGGTGGCCGTTGCCAATACCCAACACCCCGACTCTTATCGACGGAATTGAATCAGCGATAACGTTTTGCAATGAGGCCGGAACCGTTTTTCCCGGAACAGAAAGGTTCCAACAATATTCAAGGGCGGAACACTCGGCTGCGGCCATATGACCGATCACCAGGACGCCGGCTAACAGCAAAAAAAATAATCTTGCTTTCTTCATCTGTTATTACCCCTTTCTTCTATTTGACCGTCACGGTCCGTGATATTCAAACGGCCCCCCGGTTGCATGAAGCCTTAGTACGCCGGTATGCCGTTATTGTCTCCGGTCTGCCCGCCTCCCGGGCAAGCAGGACGTTGTCTCTCTTTTTGCCGGTTGCACGCATGTCGGTCTTGCACCTACTTACACGGCACGGAGGTGACGATTCCGTCAAAAAAAGTTCCCTTTAATTGTAACGGTCCGTTTGTCCCATCAATTGTCCTGGCGTAATCTCCACTTAGGGTAACCGGGTTCAATCTCATAAAAATCATTATGGAGCCCAAGGCGTCAGTGGAACCGGGAAGAAGAGAGATTTTATTGCGACTGGCCATACGAAGCGACACGTCCAAGACGTTATCTACCATCTCGGCGTTGCCATTAACGACAAAGGTATTGTATTTACCGTCTATAACACTTATAATTTTAGCCGAGCCGGCTAAGACGTAATGGCCGTTGCCTAGATCAAGTACGCCGACTCTGATCGACTCGGGGGGAGTCGTCATTCCCGGATAAGACAGGTTCCAGCAATATTCAAGGGCGGAACACCTTGCCGGGCTAAGAGGACTAACCACCAGAATGCCGGCTACTAACAAAAGGATTAATCTTAATGTCTTCATCTTCCGCTACTCCTTTTTTGTTTGTCCTTGGCGCAGGATTAGTTGGGTTAATCAATAATAATTCGCTGATACCTTAGCCTGAGGCAACCAGGTTCGCCCGCGTCGGAGGTGTCCCTTGGGTTGCGTTTGGCGGCAAGCTTTTTATGGGAAAGAAACGGAATAAGATGCTTGTCCATTATGGTTCCTAACATAAATACAGCGTAATTTCAAGATGTTTTCTCTGCCTTTTATCCAGGTTGACCAGGCCTTCCATCGGAGCCTGACGGAAGGGGACCGCCGAAAAAGTGGGACCAAATTAAACCCTAAAAAGAAAAAAGGACTTGAGGCTTTCACCTAAGTCCTTGTTTTCTGTGGTGCCGAGGGACGGAATTGAACCGCCGACACGGGGATTTTCAGTCCCCTGCTCTACCGACTGAGCTACCTCGGCCTGGAATTGCGTATACCCCAACGTCTGGATGATGTCAAGCATTTTTTCAGAGCTTGAGTCAAGGCATCTGGCGGCGCGGGGATATGTAGACGAACCTGAACTAATTGCGTCAATTCTGCTTGCAATGTTTCTTTGTTTATTCTAATAACCTTATCAACTGGAAACCCGGCGTGATAATGCGGCCGGACTGGTGGGATTGTTTCCTCCGGGAATGACTGAATGAGCTCGGTTTTCAGAATAACCGGGCCGGTTGGATAGAAGGAGCGGATTCATGTCTGATGGCCGGATTCCACAAATCGGGGTTGTTTTTCCCCGGACTGATGCCTTAACCAAGGTGAGCGGGGAGGAAAAATTCGCGGCCGACTATTATGGCCGGGATCTTGTTTGGGCCGGAGTGAAGCGAGCCGGGATTCCTCATGCCCGGCTAACGTCATTGGATGTCGACCAAGCCCGGCTAGTCCCCGGAGTGATCGCCGTGTTAACCCATCGGGATATCCCGGGGGAGAACCGGCAGGGAGTCGTCCGCAAAGACCAGCCGGTCTTGGTCGACGACAAAGTCCGCCATGCCGGTGACGCCATGGCCCTGGTCCTGGCCGAATCCAAACCGGCATTGGCCGCGGCCCTGAATAGCATCAGGTGTGAGCTTGAGCCGCTCCCCGGTGTGTTTGATCCGGAGCAGGCCCTGGCTGAAGGCGCACCTCTGGTCCACGAAGATAATCCGGGAGGCAATCTCCTGCTCAAAGCGGAAGTCAAAACCGGAGAGACCGAGTCAGCCTGGGAAGAATGCGCCGCCGTGATCGAAGCCTGTTTTGAGACCCCGCACCAGGAACACTGCTTTCTTGAAACTGAATCCGGATGGGCCAAAATCGAATCTGACGGGAAGATCGTAATTGTGGCCTCCACCCAGACGCCTTTTCGAGACCGCACCGAGGTGGCCCAGGTGTTGGGCCGAGACCACACCGGCATCCGAGTTATCGCCCCCTACGCCGGCGGCGCTTTTGGCGGCAAGGATGGGATTAGCGTCCAGAGTTTACTGGCCCTGGCCGCCTTACACTCCCAAAGCCGACCGGTCAAGATGTGGTGGGACCGGGAAGAAAGCTTCTCAGCCGGGACAAAGCGTCACCCGGCCCGGATGTACTATCGGTTGGGGGCTAAAGCCGACGGGACCCTGCACGCCGTCGAGGTCCGGCTCTACCTTGACACCGGGCCCTATGATCATTTAGGCGGGGCGGTTATGACTCAGGCTGTGGAACATAGCGGCGGTCCGTACCGGATTCCCCACGCCTGGTTGAGAGGCTGGTCTGTCTACACGAACAACCCCATTGGCGGAGCTTTTCGGGGCTTTGGGGTGGCCCAAGTGACGGCGGCCATGGAACAGATGATGGACCTGCTGGCGGTCAAACTTGACCTGGATCCGATACAGCTCCGGTTAAAGAACGCGATCCGCCGCGGGGATAAGAATTGTGTCGGGGTGACTTTGACCGGTTCTGCCGGATTAAGCGAGTGCCTGGAAAAAATGGCCGAACATCCCGGCTGGCAAGAACGGCAGACCTGGATTCGGGCCGCCGGGCCGTTAAAACGCCGGGGGGTGGGCCTGGCCGCGGTGATGCAAGCCATTGGTTATGGTCCTTTTGTGCCCGACGTGGCCAATGCCAAAGTGGAACTCACCCTGGAAGGAAAAATCCGGGTTTATTCCGGGGTGGTGGATATGGGTCAAGGCAATGCCGCCACCAACCTCCAGATCGCCGGCAGCATCATGAGCCAGAACCCGGGCCAAATGGAGCTGATCCTGCCCGATACCGACCGGACATTGCCTTCCGGGTCAGCCTCGGCCAGCCGGTGCACTTACACCTTCGGAAACGCCCTGATTGGGGCCGCCCAGGCCCTAAAAGAAAGAATCCTGCACCGAGCCGCGGACTTGCTCATGGCCGCCGGACCCGACGAACTGGTCCTGGTCTCGGGCTTGGTCAGGCGGGTGACCACGGGGCAAGAAATCCCCCTGGCCGTGCTGGCCAAATGGTTGACCGACGCTGAGCGCATCGCGGTTTATCGTTTCCGGGCCCCGGTGGCCCAAGAGCGGCCAGCCAAGGACGAACAAGTCAGGCTGCACGGCCTACCCCATTGCATTTTTTCCTATGGGGCCCACCTGGCCATGGTCGAGGTGGACGAATTGACCGGGGCGGTGGAGGTTAAAGGATACCTGGCCATCACCGACAGCGGCCGGGTGCTCAACCCTCAGACCTACGAACAGCAGATCCACGGGGGGATTGTCCAGGGCCTGGGCTATGCCCTATGCGAAGACTTCCGGGTGACGGACGGTTTAATTCAGACGTCCGACCTGGCCACTTATATCATCCCCACGGCCATGGATGTCCCGGATATGTTGTCCATTCCGGTGGAGATCAACGAGCCGACCGGTCCTTTCGGCCTGAAAGGGGTGGGCGAGGTGGCCATGAATGGTCCGCTTCCGGCGGTAGCCAATGCCGTGGCCGCGGCCTGTGGCAAGCGATGCTATAGTTTTCCGCTCACCTCAGAACGGGTTCTCCAGGTCATGACCGCGTCTTAATTCAGCACCATTGGGGGTAATCGTTGAAGATCAATTTTGTTTTAAATGGTCGAGAAATCGAGCTGACGGTCCCGTCCGATATCCGGGTGGTGGATCTGTTGCGGGAAGAACTCGATCTGACCGGAACCAAGGAATCGTGTGGTTCAGGCGAATGCGGTGCTTGCACTATCCTGGTGGATGGCCAAAGCCGTCTGTCTTGCTTGATGCTGGCCGCTCAGCTCCAGGGCCGGGAAGTGACGACGATCGAGGGGTTGGCCGATAGCGAGGGACGGCATCCGGTCCAGGAGGCTTTTGTCTCCGCCGGGGCGGTGCAATGCGGCTTCTGCACCCCCGGAATGGTCCTGGCCGCGGTTGATTTGTTGGAGCGCCGGCCCGACCCTTCCCGCTCGGAGATACGAGAAGGGCTGAGCGGCAACCTGTGTCGCTGCACCGGATACCAGAAGATTGTTGATGCGGTGGAGATGGCTGTCCGCCGAGAGGAAGGCTAGCCCATGCGAGAGGTTTTTTTGCCTCGGACGTTGGATGAATTGTGGGACCTGCTCTTACGCCGGCCCGAGGCCGTTATCTATGCCGGGGGGACGGATGTCCTGGTCAAGCTGCGGGCGGGATTGATCGCCGCGTCCGGGCTGATCTGCCTGGAGCGCATTGAAGAGTTAAAAGCCGTCCGGGATCAGGGGGATGAAGTCTACATCGGGGCCGCGACGACCCATCGGGCCTTGCTGGCCGATCCCGTCATTCAGGAGCATTTTCCCGTTTTGATCCGGGCGCTGAACGTCCTGGGCTCCCCACCCGTCCGCAACATGGGGACGATTGGCGGTAACCTGGTGACAGCCTCTCCGGCCGGGGATACCTTACCGCCGCTCTATGTCCTGGACGCGGAGGTGGAGGTGCGATGGGGCGGCGGCGCAAAACGATTGCCTCTGAGCCAATTTATTCTGGGACCGGGAAGAACAAGTCTGGGACCGGGCCAATTGTTGACCGGCGTCCGGCTGAAAAAATCGGCTGATTATAACGTGCACCACTTCGAGAAGGTCGGCCAAAGGAAGGCCCTGGCCATCGCCGTGGTCAGTCTGGCGGCTGTTCTTAAGGTGTCCGACTCCGGACTGATTGAAAAGGCCCGGCTGGCCTGGGGAAGTGTCGGGCCGACAGTGATCAGGTCGGCCGAGGTTGAGAGCGCCCTGGAAGGCCGGATGATCTCCCGAAATACCCTGACCAGGGCCGCGGCTCTGGCGCAAACAGCCGTATCGCCCATCGACGATATCCGGGCCAGCGGGGCTTATCGTCGCACCGTAGCCGGAAACCTGCTGTTGCGGTTGACTAATTACACTCGTTAAAAACCATGACCGGCAGTGCAGTTAACCAGGCTCCCGGAACAGACAGACACCTTCACCAAGACAGGACGGAGCCAATATGCCGGATGAGGACAAACTATTCACTAAGAGGTAGGCACAAAAGAAGGAGCAGTATTTTGCCAGAAGGAAACGTGAAGTGGTTTAGCGACCAAAAAGGTTATGGGTTCATCGCCGAAGATGATGGGCAGGACGTATTTGTTCACCACTCCTCCATCAACATGGATGGTTTCAAAAGTCTGGCCGAAGGCGATCGGGTCAGGTTTGATGTGGAAAAAGGTAACAAAGGGCCATCAGCCAAAAATGTCACCAAAATCTAACTGATCTACCGGTCAGAAAAACAAGGGGGCGCTCTCACAAGGGGTGCCCTCTTTTTTGTCTTCTCCGCCGGACCAGGATTATCGATGGCCCTGGGCACGGGGTGGACAACGGAGACGGTCTAACGGCTTTTCATAATCTGCAGGAGAGGATTCCAGTGACGGTGGAGATAACCAAACGAATTAAGAAGCTGCAACAGGGTCTCCAGGCTCGGGAAGCCGACGCGGCCTTGATCATGGAAAAGGTGGATCTGTTTTACTTCTCAGGCACCATGCAACACGCCTATCTCTTTGTTCCGGCCGAAGGAACGCCGCTCCTCATGGTCAAGCGGGATGAAGTCCGGGCCAGGCGGGAATCTCCCTTGGACCGGATAGTCCGGGTCGGAGGGCTTAAGGATCTGCCGGTGTTGATCAATAATGTATTCGGGCGGATACCCCGGTCATTGGGCCTGGAATTGGATGTGCTCCCGGTCAACCAGTACGAGTTTCTGCAGAGTCTCTTCCCCGGCGTCCCGTTTTTTGATGCCTGGCCGGTGATTAGAGAGGTCAGAAAAATCAAATCGGCCCATGAGCTGGCCGTCATGGTTCGCGCCGGACAAGTCGCGGCCCAGGTCTACCGCGCCATACCCGGACTACTGATCCCCGGCCGGACAGAGATGGATGTGGCGGCCGGCATGACCAGCCTGGCCATGTCGCTGGGTCAGCAAAACATGATCCGGGCTCGGGGATTCAACAACGA
>JADFYA010000074.1 GCA_015233285.1 Deltaproteobacteria bacterium
ATTAATTTTCTCCCAAAGCTACCCTGTTGACCTGGGATGATTGTTGTCGTTTCACACCAACGAGGGCCCGGTAAGGCCTCGTCTCGCAAAAACTTCGTCTATAATCCCTTTAATAACCCGTAATAGCCCGCAATCGATAGGCTAATAAGTTACTAATGCCAATCCGGGACCGAGGTTCCTTAAGATATCATGCTGAGCCTATTCAATGTATGTTTTTTTACATTGTTTAAATTAGGCGCAAGACCTTAACCAAGACCGCATCAGACCAAACTTGAGGTTGGAATGAAAGTAAGTGTTCAAGACATCGACGGTGTCAAAAAGAAAATCATGGTGAGCATTCCTGTGGAGGAAGTTGACAATGGATTCAATTCCGCCTATCGTGAGTTGAGCAAGACCGCTCGTCTGAAAGGCTTCAGACCTGGGAAGGCGCCTAAAAGTGTTTTGGAAAGATATTTCGGCAAGCAAATGGCTGAAAACGTATCCGGAACCATTGTCAAAGAAACTCTTGCCCAGGCATTGGAAGAATCCGGCCTGGATATCGTGTCGGAACCCAACGTCGACATATCTCCAATCGTTCCCAAGCAAGAATTCACATATAGCATGACCGTGGAAGTCAAGCCGGAAATTCTGATTACGGAGTATAAAGACCTGGAACTGAGCCAAGAGGTCTTACCCGTAACCGATGAGGCGCTTGATAAAAGGATCGAACAGATCCGGGAAAGCCACGCCCAATTAAAACCCATCGCTGAAGCCCGACCACTTCAAACGGGTGATTTCGCCACCGTTGATTTCCAAGGGTATGACCAGGGCAAGTCGATGGAAAGTCTCAAGACTACCGGTGCTGATTTTGAGATCGGCGGAACCCGGTCGTTACCGGAATTCTCCAATAATCTGTCCGGAATGACCACGGGGGAGACGCGGGAATTTGACGTGACCTATCCTTCGGACATTAATCAGAAAGAGATAGCCGGGAAAACCATTCATTTTAGTGTTACGTTGAAGGAAATAAAAGAAAAAATTCTGCCGACTTTAGACGACGACTTCGTTAAGGATCTTGGGGGGGACTTGGAAACTCTTGAACAGTTCAAGGCCTCTGTCCGCGAAGAAATGGAATTGATTGAAAAAGAGAGATCCGATACCGGTCTTCGGGAAGCGGCCATCAACCTCCTAATTCAAAATAGTACCTTGAAGATGCCGGAGTCTATGGTTTCCAGCGAAATGGCTCGCCTGATCCAAAACTTTACGGAAAATCTGAATCGCCAGGGAGTAAAGCTACCTGACTCTGCAGTTCATCATGAGCAACTGGCTAAGGAATTTCAACCCAGGGCCGAAAGAAATGTCCAGGCTTCTTTAATCTTAGAAAAGATCGCCACATTGGAGTCCATTGAGGTTACGGAAGAAGACCTCACTGCCTACTATGGCAAATTGGCCGACCAGGTCAAGCAAGAGGTGTCGATTATCCGTGAATTGTACCGCAAGGACGGTGACGAAGAGTCGCTTAAGACCCAGTTGCTCACAGAAAAGGCGTTGAAATTTGTCATCGAACATGCTAAGATTACCGAACATAAATTGGATTAGGCGAATGGAGGCGAGACAGGAAAACGCATGAATCTGATTCCCATCGTAGTGGAACAAAGTAGCCGAGGCGAAAGAGCCTACGATATTTTCTCCAGGCTGCTAAAAGACAGAATCATCTTTTTGGGTACCCCGATCGACGACCAGGTGGCCAACCTGATCATCGCCCAGTTGCTGTTTTTGGAATCGGAAGACCCAGACAAAGATATCAACTTTTATATTAACTCACCTGGCGGCGTGGTAACTTCCGGAATGGCCATTTACGATACCATGCAGTATATTAAACCCCAGGTTTCGACCCTGTGCATGGGCCAGGCAGCCAGCATGGCGGCGTTGCTTCTCGCAGCCGGCGAAAAAGGCAAGAGATATGCCCTACCCCATTCCCGGATCCTGATCCATCAACCCCTGGGCGGAGTCCAAGGTCAGGCGACTGATATTGACATCCAGGCCAAGGAAATCATCAGAATGCGCCGGATGCTGAACAACATCATGGTCAAGCATACCGGACAAACCTTAGAAAAAGTAGAACATGATACTGACCGGGATTTTTTTATGACCGGTGAGGAAGCTAAGGCATACGGGATTATAGACGAAGTTTTTGCGAGACGAGGCCTTACCGGGCCTTCGTTGGTGTGAAACGACAACAATCATCCCAGGTCAACAGGGTAGCTTTGGGAGAAAATTAATGCCAAAGGACAAAAACGGAAAAACGACCGATCTGCTGTGTTCTTTTTGCGGCAAGAGCCAAGATGAGGTGAAAAAACTCATTGCCGGCCCGTCTGTCTATATTTGTGATGAATGCATCGAATTATGTAATGAGATCATTGCTGAGGAATACGAAAAAGAAGAATCGGACAAGTCTAAATCCTCTGTGCCCAAGCCGATGGAAATCAAGAAGATTATAGACGAGTATGTGATTGAACAGGAAGAAGCCAAAAAAATATTGGCCGTCGCGGTCCACAACCATTACAAACGGATTGAATCCAAAGTTGATCTCGATGGAATCGAAATCCAGAAAAGCAACATCTTGCTTATCGGCCCCACCGGGTCCGGCAAAACTTTGCTGGCCCAAACGCTGGCCAAGATACTTAACGTACCTTTCACCATTGCCGATGCGACCACTTTGACCGAGGCGGGCTATGTGGGAGAGGATGTGGAAAACATCATCCTGAATCTTCTCCAACGAGCGGATTATGACCTCGAAAAAACATCTAAGGGGATTGTCTACATTGACGAGATAGACAAAATCGCCAAGAAAAGCGATAACCCCTCCATAACCCGCGACGTATCCGGCGAAGGGGTGCAGCAGGCATTGCTTAAAATCATTGAAGGAACCATGGCCAGCGTCCCTCCCAAGGGTGGACGAAAGCATCCGCAACAAGAGTTTCTCAAGGTTGACACGACCAACATATTGTTCATCTGCGGTGGCGCCTTCAACGGCTTAGAGGATATCATCAGGGCCCGCACCGGTGTCAAAACGATGGGCTTTGGGGCCGATATCGTTAGTAAAAGCAAGGCGAAGTACGGCGAGACCATCAAGAAAGTGCAGCCGGAAGATCTCCTCAAATATGGCCTGATTCCTGAATTTGTCGGACGGTTACCTATCGTGGCCACATTAGACGAACTAACCGAAGATGCCCTTATCCGCATCCTGACTGAGCCACGCAACGCCATCATTCGACAGTATCAAAAACTGTTCGAATTTGAAAACGTTGACTTAAAGTTCACCGAAGGGGCCATGCACGCCGTGGCGAAAGAGGCTCTGAAAAGAAAAACAGGAGCTCGTGGTTTGCGTGCAATCCTGGAAAGCGCCATGCTCGACATCATGTACGAGATTCCCTCGATGGAAAACGTCCGGGAATGCGTGATCAGTGAAGAAGTGATCTTAAACCGTGAATCTCCGATTTTGTTGTATGAAAATAAGGCGGAATACGCCTAACCCGGTCGAGATGGCCGGTTCAACCGACCGACACATCGGCTGACGATGACCAGCGGTTGCCCCATGTCGACTTTTAGCATTTTGAAAATAGGCAAGCCGTAAAGGACGCAGAGCATTAAGAGATGCCGCAGCGATTTTGAAGTGATAAATAGACCACTCAAAAAAGCCTGAATGCTCTCTGCGGAACCTCCGTGTCCTTTGCGGTTTTGCTTTTTAAATGGATGAGCGAAGAATATAATCACTAAGATAGAGACGAAGAAGAGCCGTTTTTGCCTCTCCGCAAATTGAAATGACTGATAGATAGAATATGTTACAAGATAAATACGCCCTCGAATCATACCCTCCCCATTTACAAAGGGCCAGTGAGTGATTAACTTGATAAACACGGTCAGGGCCTCCACCCGGAAAGAACTTCTACCGGCAATTTTTGACTATTGACCTTTCAGGCGCTGACCGGCACCCAACCGGATATTGCTTCAACTTAAAATAATTCCAAATTATTTCCATGACTGAGGCTTAGGAGTGGGGATCATGTTACTGTCCGGACCGGAACACGGCTGAGCGATGGGATGGACAGATGATAGCACCAGGGTTGATTTTTCTCCAGAAGGAATCACACCCCAGGAAAATCTCGCCCTTGCCGCTATGGCCTAAACGTCGCTTGCTACCTGCCGGACTACTTAGCCATTATCTCCGAGATATAGTCGTTTGACTGAGGCTGTAATGTTTCCGACGAAACCGGATACCCCTAACTGTAATCGAGGTAGAACACATCGCCATGTTTAATTTAACGAGGAAAAAAAACTTGGATCTTCTTGGAATTAATAGACTCACCGTCCCTCTTCTGCCACTCCGGGATATCGTCATTTTCCCCCACATGGTGGCGCCGTTATTTATTGGCCGCGAGAAGTCCATCAAAGCCCTTGAAAATGCCATGACAAAAGACAGAACCGTCTTCCTGGCCACCCAGAGAGACGCCAAGACAGATATTCCTCAAGAACAGGATATCCACCATATCGGTACCCTGGGGACGATCCTCCAGTTACTCCGGCTCCCGGATGGCACGGTCAAGGCTTTGATTGAGGGAAAAAGACGAGCCGGTATCCATCATTTCATTCCCAACCCCGACTTTTTTTTGGTCGAGGTAGAGCGGCTGGCCAATGAATTTAAAAACGACCTGGAACTGAAGGCTTTGCTGCGGAGCATCAACTCCACCTTTGAAGCCTATGCCAAAATGAACAAGAAAATACCGCACGAAGTAGTCCAGTCCATCGAAAGCATTAACGATCCTTCCCGGTTGGCGGATATCATCGCGGCCCACCTGGGGGTAAAAATAGAAGAGAAACAAAAACTGTTGGAACTTGCCGATCCCAGCGCCCGGTTAGAAAAGCTGTATGCCCTGATGCGCTCCGAAATCGAAATTCTCCAGATTGAACACCGCATAAAAAGCCGGGTCAAGAAGCAAATGGAAAAGACCCAAAAGGACTATTATCTTAACGAACAAATGCGGGCTATCCAGAAGGAGATGGGCGAAAAGGACGACTTCAAGAGTGAACTAAAAGAGTTAGAAACAAAGATTAACCGTAAGCGAATGTCTAAGGAAGCCGCCGCCAAGATTCGCAATGAGTTCAAAAAGCTGAAATTGATGTCCCCCATGTCGGCCGAAGCCACTGTGGTCAGGAATTATATCGACTGGTTGTTGGCTTTGCCGTGGTATAATCTGTCCCGGACCAAGATCGACATCAACGAGGCCGAGAGAATCTTAGACGAGGATCATTATGGTTTGAAAAAACCGAAAGAGCGGATATCCGAGTACCTGGCCGTTCAATCGCTGGTAAAAAAGGTCCGCGGGCCCATCTTGTGCCTGGTCGGGCCTCCTGGAGTGGGCAAGACCTCTATCGCCAAATCGGTGGCCAGAGCCACAGGACGGAGCTTCATCCGTTTATCGCTGGGCGGTGTCCGCGACGAGGCTGAAATCAGAGGCCACCGAAGGACCTACATAGGCGCCATGCCTGGAAAAATTATTCAGTCATTGCGCAAGGTTAAGACGAATAACCCGGTATTTTGCCTCGATGAAGTAGACAAAATGAGTACCGATTTCCGCGGCGACCCCGCGGCCGCTTTGCTTGAGGTATTGGATCCGGAACAAAATATGGCCTTCAATGATCATTATATGGACGTCGACTATGACCTGTCCGATATCATGTTCATTACTACAGCCAACACTCTCTACTCCATTCCCCTGCCGCTCCAGGATCGGATGGAAATCATTCGCCTGCCTGGGTACACGGAAGACGAAAAGTTAAATATCGCCAAACAGTTCCTGCTCCGAAAACAACAAAACGCCAACGGCCTTAAACCAGAACAAATTGAGTTTTCCGACAATGCCATCCTGAGCATTATCAGGGAATACACAAAAGAATCCGGAGTCAGAAACCTGGAACGGGAAATAGCCTCTGTTTGCCGCAAGGTGGCCAAAGAAGTTCTTAAGTCGGGGACCGACAAGCTCATGAAGGTGTCATCTTCCTCCATTGCCAAGTACTTGGGCGTGCAGAAATACAGGTATGGAAAGACGGAAGAAAAGAATGAGGTCGGGCTCACCACCGGATTGGCCTGGACGGAAGTGGGCGGTGAACTGCTCCAAACTGAAGTGGTCTTAATGCCGGGCAAAGGCAGATTAATCATCACCGGCAAATTAGGCGAGGTGATGCAAGAGTCCGCTCAGGCGGCCATGAGTTACGTCCGGTCTCGGGCCAACAGTATCGGCCTGCCTTTGGATTTCTACCAAAAAGTGGACATTCATATCCATGTCCCTGAAGGAGCTATCCCTAAAGATGGTCCATCGGCCGGAATCACTATCGGCACGTCCATTGTCTCCGCCCTGCTTAAAAAACCGGTCAAAAACGATGTCGCCATGACCGGCGAGATTACCTTGCGCGGCCGGGTGCTGCCAATTGGTGGGTTAAAGGAAAAATTGATCGCGGCCAACCGGGCCGGCGTTAAGACAGTCATCATTCCCAAAGAAAACGAAAAAGACCTTAAGGATATCCCAAACAACATTTTGAGATCAATGAATATTGTTCCCGTAGATCATATGGATCAGGTATTAAGGGAAGCCCTGGCCCTAAATCACCCCGACGAGTTGTTCATCAACCCTATGCCGGAACCATTTAGTCTATTTCAGCTTGAAGATATAATTCCCTCTTCGGAGATCCGGACTCATTGATGTTGCTGCCCCAGCTTGAGTCGATATTTCCCGGAATTGTTCGTTACAATCGAAAACCCCAAAAAACGCAAAGGAATAATTAAATTTCTTTGCGTTTTTTTGTTTCTCGCGATATGCTATCGGTTTGAAGTTTGACAAAGAAGAAATCTCTGGTCTCCAGAGCTATAAGGATGGCCAATGAATAGAAAAAATATGAATATGATAACCGAACAGCCAAAGGAAGACGGCTTCCTTCCTTCGTTAGAGGCCAAAGTTCTTGTTGAAACCATTGGACGAGACGGGAAGAGAATCGGCGGTCGATCAGTGATTGTGGGAGCCAAGAAAGGCGTCTATTTGGCCATTGATACGCCCACGGTCAAGGGCACCCTCATCACCTCATTAGCCGGAAGCGATAATTACATCGTTAGATTGTTGGATGACGAGACCTTGTTGGGGTTCAAATGCCGGGTCATTAGTTCGACCATGTCGCCTGCTCCGATCATTTTCTTGACCTTTCCTAGTCATATCGAACGCATGGACAAAAGACGCCATCGGCGCTTCGAAGTCCGGATAAGTGCTGGATTGTCTATTCAATCCCGCGAGCAAAACGGTCCGGCCGGCCCTTTCACGGCCACAGTACGTGACATGAGCAAAACCGGTTGCAAAATCAGTACAGATGTGCTCCTAAGTATCAACCAACTGGTATTTTTGTCTATTCCTTATTCAGCCGAGCAGAATGTTGAGCTTGAGGCCACTGTAGTTCATAAGGATGACAAAACGGATCAGCCATGTATATATGGCCTGGAATTTTCAGGGATCAGCCATCCGATGGCCGAAAGAGTCCTATCCAGGATAATAGTCTCGCGGGAAAAATTGCAGGGCGAGTTCCAAGAATTACTGATGGGCATAATCAACCAGCTCTATTCTGAGAATGAATCTGAATTCAATGAGCGGCTCGATCATTTTATTTCGGAATTGCTAACTGACTTTAATCTAAACGATATAGTCAACTATAAAAAGTTGATCACCAGGCTGATCAAAGAGTATACCCGCAGGAACGAAGAAACAACCAAGATGCTGCACGAGATATTAGACCGGCTGCTTGAATTGGAGCAAGAATTTGTTGATGAATTGTTAGATAAGGAAAGAGGTGCGTTGGAGAACGGCCTGGCCTTAAACCGGATTATCAGGAGTGAAGTAATCAGTATCAGAGAAAATCTGGATAAGAGACTGGCGCCTTCCGAGCTAAAGGATATGACGATTAAGGGTCTCGACCTGATCAGGGCCACCATTAGGAAAAAGCGCACGCAAGAAAAGAATAAGTTTATTGAATTGGAAGAAAGCGTCCATAGTTTGCAGAAAAAATTTACGGAGGTCAGACGTGAATTTGAGGAAGCCAAAGGCAAGGCGGAAATAGATGACCTGACTCAAATCCCCAACCGCCGCGCCTTGAACCGGCGGGTGAATGACGAGATCATTCGGCATCAGCGGTATGGCCGGCCATGCACCTTGCTCATGTTTGATGTCGATAATTTCAAAGCCATAAATGACAAGTACGGCCACCTGAATGGTGACCAAATATTGAAAGAGCTCTGCGAAGTGGTGAAAGAACATGTCCGGGAGGTGGATTTTT
This sequence comes from Deltaproteobacteria bacterium, assembly GCA_015233285.1. Next base: position 8,353 of record JADFYA010000074.1, read on the forward strand.
TTGCCCGCTTTGGCGGAGACGAATTTGTCATTGTATTACCGGAAACCTCCCTCCAGGAAGGATATACCGTCGCCGAAAAAATTAGAAAAATGATTTTTTCAATAGATTTCCAATTTGGCGCCGCGAGCGTCCCGGTGACCATCTGCCTGGGCGTAGGTTGTATCAAGCCCGATGACGAAATCGGAGACGCTATCGGACGAGCAGATCAAGCTATGCTCTCGGCCAAGCATCTCGGACGAAACCGGACGGAGTTGTCCACCTGCTAAGTAAGTCATGACGGGCCACACGGTCCAAACAAGCCGGCCGGCACACCAGGATTATTAGTCCGGGCGATCTGCCGGCCTTTTTCGTGGTTGATATCGGCCAGAGCAAACAAGATCAAATCCTGATTTCCAAAACTGAACGGGGTGCCCCATCTGACAGAACAAGATATGGACTATTCTCTTCTTCCCATTTTTGAATCGAAGCATGCAGTTTGGTTTCAGCGAAAAGCCCGGGGCCAAAAGCGGCCAAAAGACTTTGGGATACTTCTGCTGAGGCGGGACCATAGGGCCGGGACGCGGCATCTTCGCCACAATTCTCTTCTATAATCAACGGCAGGAAAATCTCTAATAGAGACATAAGATCATGCCCTTGGCACAAATGCCAGGGATCGGCCGCCAGCTCCTGCAATTCACAAAATTTCTGTTTAATAACGGCTTGTTCTAATGAATCTCCGTTTCCGCCGGCTCCGGTCGCGGATATCAGCCCGGCGATGTCTACCACATGGGTCATCGGTTCGACGAAGTCGGTGATCGGCAACCCCTCAAACCTCAATCCCAAAGACTCCGTATCGTTCATCCACCGTATATAGCCGATGTCTTTTCCGATACTTATCAGTGTCCCACGGATGATCGCAGTCATCTCTTCAGGCGACAGAACACAGTCCGGAGGGGAGTAGCTCCGCACCACTTCTTCCAGGGCCGGAGATGAAACGATCATCGTCTCCAGGTCATGGGTATCAGTCAGGAAAAGGTTGTCAACCGGTGACGCCGTCCCATTCAGCAACCAGAAATCCGCATCAACCACGCCCAGAACCCCCTCGAATCTCTCCTTTCCTTTTTGGAGTTCCTTAAGCACCATGATCACGTTATCTTTTCCAGAAGCCACCTTGATATCACAATTGTTTTGGTCGATGAGCCGGTCAAAAATCTCACGATCGGTCGGCCCCTCAACGACAAGAAAGCTCTTACTTCGATATTGAGCGTGCGCCCTGAGCATGAGTATGGCATTGGCGGTTCGCCTCGGGGTAATGAAATCTTTCATGCCGGTCTTGCTTCCGCCTGGTTTTTACGAGCTTCCATAGCCACCGTCAACCCCCAACGATCGCTAATGATATCTGGTGAATGAGTGGCAATCAAGCAATCGAATCCAACTAACCTGGTAATATCCATCAGATCGTCCAAAAACTTTTGTTGCCAGGCAAGGTGTAAGGATGTTTCAGGCTCATCTATCATCACCAGGCTGTCAGTCTCCACCTCAAAAAGGAGTTTGTAGACCAGGACCAGGAGGTGTTGCTCGCCCGACGACAGCCCGCTCAACGGCAACCTGTGGCCATCGGGGATGATGAAGACAAATCCTTCTTGTCTGTCGATAATCAATTCCTTGTCATAAAAATATTTGTTGATAATTCGCTTCAACAATTCAATTTTCTTAAGCATCTCTTCAAAAATACCCAGCTTTTGTTTAACATCAGACACATAAGTCATGAGGACATGTAATGTATCTTGGCCCACGGGTTGGTTGGGAATCTCGACGGAGTCCTGGTGCTTGTCCATAAACCCCGCCGCGGCCAGGCGCGCCCTCTTCTTCTCTAACTCACTTAGTTCTCGACGTAGTTCGCCTTCACCAGTCCCCGCCCATTTCTTGTCCCGCAAATCGCCAATCAGACGTTTCGGGTAAGTGCTGTCCAGACTCAGAGATAACTGGGTTGAATCAGCCAATATTTTGTTGATCTTGGCAGATAGTTGCCGGGAGTACTCGGGTAAGGCCGGATACTTATTCGGCGGTGAAGTCCGGCTGCCGGTCAGACCTGGTCCTCCCATCGGGCCCTGGCCTGGCCCTGACCATGGGTCCACCACCGGGTGTTGGTAGGCCATCAATCGGTCTATGTTAATCAAACAAACGGGATTAACCGACCGGATAATGGCCAGCCAGTCAGGGTAGCGAGGATGTCGTTTTAGCAGCCACCAAAGGTGAAGTCCAGTTTTATCCGGACCATCCGGTATCGAACCCGTTTTTGTGTTGAACCACCCCGGTAGCCCGATCCTCCGTAATTCGAGATAAAGATTTTCCAGATCACCGGCAAAATCCGTCACCCCTTCCAGGCTTAATGAGGCCAGATCGATTAATTCATCTTCCGGCTGTAATCCATAAGCTTTGATTTCCGGGCCGACACTGGCTGATGTGGGCCGACTTCTTTTTACATTTAACGAAGTTTCGTTATTGAACTTGATTCGGAAGAGACTGAACGGCACCCGCGAAAATATCTCGTAATTATAATTGAATAATCCGTCAATCATTTGCAGCAAGACGGTCTTCCCAACCCCGTTCGGCCCGTGAATGATGGTGACTCGTTCATTCAAGTTAAGCGGAATGTGGTGATCAAATAGGCCGAAGAGCCCTTTGACGGCTATCTCGGTGATTCTCATATTCATATCTCAATTGGCTTGACGGTCTCATTGGGGGGGAGGTCGTGATCCCAGGCTGCGTCGAGCAGATCGCGGCCCGGTCGGAGAGCAGCCGGAAGATCAAAACATCACCTCAGATCATATGCGGCAGCCCGGCTAATCCGGCCGATGATCGAAGACACGTTTGCTTTTTCGCTCACTTCGAGGTAAGTCCCCATAATTGACAATCCGGACATCGGCGCTGACCATGGCCTGCTTTTTGATTCCGGTCGAGACGGCTTTGATGAGGTTACCGTCATCGGCAGGATCGCCTTGTTTGGCCCTTTCCACCGTCACCGTCATATAGTCTTTGCCGTCATCTTTCCGCTCCAAATGAATCTGGTACTCGCTGCCGACACCAGCCACGCGGGACAGGACATGGTCGATTTGTCCGGGATAGATATTCACCGCCCTGAAGATGATCATATCGTCGGTGCGGCCGAGAAGCGGGCCATGCATGGGCAGGACGGAGCCGCAGGAGCATAACTGGGGGATCAATCTGGTCAAGTCCCGCGTCCGATACCGGATCAGGGGGGCGGCTTCTTTCCGCAACGTGGTCACGACCATTTCGCCGGTTTCGCCTTCCGGCGCTGGTTGCAAGGTTTCGGGATCGATTATTTCGAGAATGTAGTAGTCCGCCCAGTAGTGGATGCCTTCATGCTTCAGACAATCCAGACCTGTGCCCGGCCCATAGAGTTCGGTCATACCCGGAATATCAAACAAATGCTCCACCCCCAGCAGGACTTTGATCCTATCCCGCATGGCCTGGGAGGACCGTTCCGAGCCGAAGATGACTTTCTTCAGATTTATCTTGTCCCGTAGTTTCTCAGCTTCCACCCGCTCGGCCAATAAGAGGCCCATGGAGGCCGTGCAGCAAAGCACCGTGCTTTGAAAATCCACCAGGAATTCACATTGCAGATCCACATTGCCGGGACCGATGGGAATGGCCATGGCTCCGAACCGCTCGCACCCGGCCTGGAAACCCGTTCCGGCCGTCCACAAACCATAGCCGAC
>JADFYA010000075.1 GCA_015233285.1 Deltaproteobacteria bacterium
CTCAATAGCAGGAAATCAGGCCGGATATCCCTCTATCCGGCATCTGAGACCCTTCCGGGAAGGGGTGGGATACCTATACCCAACGTCCGGCCTACGCCCCGGGAGATTTTCATGGTAATGACATTGACATGTAACCTGTAACAAGTAACATGTAACATGCAACAAGTAACAAGTAACCGGAACTCCAAATAGGACGAGACATGAAAGACCCATTCAACCTGATCATCACCGGGGTGGGCGGCCAAGGCAACGTCCTGGCTTCCCAGATTATCGGACGCGCCCTGGTTAAAAAAGGATATCTCATTACCGTGGGAGAAACCTATGGTCTATCCCAACGGGGCGGCGCCGTTTCCAGCCATATTCGAATATCGTCGAAGGATCAGTATGGCCCTGTCGTTCCCCTGGGCATGGCGGACGTTATCTTGGGCTTAGAGCCGGTGGAATCGTTACGGATACTGGCCTACTACGGCCAACCTCAGGTCTGGTGTGTCGTCAACTCCCGTCCCATCTTTCCCATCGGAGTCAATGCCGGAGATGTCTCTTACCCGGATTTGGAGGTACTCAAAAACACGGTGGAGGGACTGACCAAGAAACTGTGGTGGATACCGGCGGCAGACATCGCGGCGGAAATCGGTGGTTTTTTCATGACGAACGTGGTCATGCTGGGTGCCCTGGCCGGCACCGGGGCCCTTCCACTGGACCAAGATGATTATAAAGCGGCCTTGAAAGATATTATCCCGCCCAAGAAGTTGGAAATTAATCTGGCCGCCTTTGACCGGGGCCTGGCCGAGGGTCGGGCTTAGTCCACCTGGTGTGCGATTGGACAAAATTAACGACCTATCCGGGGGACGGCCACGGCTCCACCGCCGGGTAGGCTAGTCCCGGGAGTTTGGGTGTGCCCCGGTGATTTCCATTGGTGGCCCGGATACTTGACCTGAGGGCTCGGGGGACGATATTTGCCCGCCTCAGCCGGGACCGGGGCCGGTCTTATAATTCTTTGTTCCATGGGCTGATTCCGTCCTCGATATCCCCACCCAGGCGGGGAATGCCGCCCATCATACCAGTGAACCCAGCTACGAAAGGCCCACCAATCATTCCAGGTATGAGGACATCGGTGAAAGTACCAGTGCCACACATATCCGCGATAATGCACCCGAGGAAAGGTATAGTAAATAAAGCCATAGTCGACTGGGACGACCAGAATCAGCAGCGGATCCTCGAACAACACCCGGGTGGGCGTTGCATAACCATAGGGCTCAATACACTCGGCGTAATACTGATCCACCAGTTCCCGCTGTTCCGAGTCCAACTCCCCATAGGCCAGGTCTACCTCTTGGGCGAATGATACGAGCGGCAACAAGACCGATAAGGATAATCCCAGCACCAGGGCTCTCAAGATTGCTTTCATGGTTCCCTCCTGCTGCTTTGGGTGGTGTACGTTTAATGTAACCTCTTTACCTGACTAGTTACAATTGCTTCTTATTTATTATATCACAATCGCCTTTCGATGGGTAGGATTATCCGCGCCCCAGAAGAAGCGGACAGGGGATAAATTGTAATTTACCCGTGGGGCAGGTGGAGCGATCCATGACAGTCCAGCCAAACGATGCCAAATCCGAGCCCGGCCCACCAGACCATGGGGCTGCAGCCACCTGCTCTATTCGACTTCCGGCCGATAGAATCTACCTCCCTCCGGCCAAGGCTTTTTTGAGTGCCCTCGCCCCGGCCCTGGGATTTTCCGATCATGAGATATCCGACCTTGAAACAGCGTTGGAGGAAGCCTTCATTAACGTGATCGAACACGGTTACGGCGGCGGCTCCGGCGAACCTCTGTCTATAACCTTCACCATTACCCCAACCGACCTGACTATTACCTTTCACGAAAAAGGGATCCCCTTCGACCCAGGAAAATTAGCTCAATGTCCGCAGCCCTCGATGGATGCCGATTGCTTTCCTCCCGGATTGGGATTATCACGTATCCAGTCGGCCGTGGACCACATGGAGTTTGTCCACCTCGGCCGGGCCGGGAAGGAACTTCGCCTGGTTAAGCGTCGGCACCCGGTCCCCGGTGATTCCTTGGCGGCTCATGGAACAGCAGGTCCCGATTCAGGCCAGGCCGACAATACCCCTCCGGCGCCACCCCGGCCGTACGTCGTCAGAGCCCTCGGTCCTGATGAAGCCGCGGAAATCTCCAGGCTGGCCTGGCGGACTTATGGCCTGACGCATGCGGATTTTGTCTACCAACCCGAACGGCTGGCCGGCATGATCCGGGAAGGCCGCTTGACCAGCTTTGCCGCGGTCACTTCCTCGGGCGAGGTGGTCGGTCATGTCGCTTTGGAGGTTTCTCCAAACTCCCCGGCCGTGGTTCTGTTCGGCTTGGGCTTTGTTCATCCCCAATACCGCCGTTCCGGCGTATTTCGGGCCATCAATGAAAAAACCATGGCCGAGGCCGGCCGGATGGGCTTCCTGGGCGCCTACCTGTACGGCACTGCTGGGCATCCCTTTTCCCAGAAAGTGGCCTTGGCTTTCGGTTTTCATCCTTGCTGCATCATGCTGGGGGCTCGGGCGGCGGACACGGATTTCAAGGACTTGATTGGTCCTCTCAATCAACGGGAAAGTGTGATAACTCATTATTTGGCCTTTCAGCCTCAGCCACGGTGTATCTCGATGCCTTCCCGTCATGCGGTCATGATCAGGCGCATCTACGACTGGATCGGGCTCCCGGTTGAGGCCAAATCTGAAGAACCGCCGGCCTGCCCTCTGCCCGAGACGTTCTTGAAGACATCTTATGACAAGGCTTTTAATATACTTATCATACAAGTGATGTCGATCTGCGCCGAAGCCGAAATCCATCTTCGTTCGGCCTCCCGGAAAGCTCTACAAAAAAAAGTCGACATAATTTATGTTCTATTAAATCTGGAAGATGCGGACTTAAACGACACGGTGGACTTCCTGGAATCACAGGGATTCTTTTTTGCCGGGATACAACCGTATGGCCTCATGAACAAAGACGCCCTGGTCATGCAATATCTCAACCTGGAAAACTTCGACTGGGATAAGATCAAGGTCGCCTCTCCCGTGGGCCAAGAGCTTTTTGGCTATATCAAAAATGAGAAAAAACGTTTGCACGGGGAATAAATTGTCCGCCACGTCCATACCCAGAACTGGTCTCAGATGACCGACTCCTGTAACCTGCCTTTTAGCCATGCCGAGATATTGCGGGACATCCTCACCACCGGCCCATTCGTGGAGGTGGCCCTGCCGACCGCACCCCATCAAACCTTTACTTACCTGGTTCCCGAACATCTTAACGGCGCTATTCAAGTCGGTCAACGGGTGCTGGTCCCCTTCCGAAACCGCAGGGAAATCGGATATGTGGTCAGCTTCGCCACGGCCACCGGTCTGAGCCAGGTCAAAGAAGTAGCCACCCTGGTGGATGAGGACCCGCTTTTTGACGTCACCTCCGCGGCCTTGTTTCTCTGGATGGCCAATTATTATCACTATCCCATCGCCAAAGTGATCACCGCCTGTCTTCCGCCAGGATTGGACGCTCACAGTTATCAGGCCGTCAGGCTGACTGAAACCGGCAACATGGCCCTCCAGACATTACAACAGCTTGATCCAACCCACCGGGCTATTCTCGAAGGGCTGCCGGCATCCCGGAGCCTGCCTATCGACAAATGCCTGGCCGCAGCCAAGACCAGGTCCAGGTACGATATTATTTACCGGCTGCGGGATCAGGGCCTGGTGGCCATCGAAACCGAGTTCAAATCGGATCGGGCCAAGATTAGTTATGATCTGGAAATTTGTTTGATTGACGAACCGGATCAGGCTCCTTGGATTGAGCCCCATCCGGTCAGCGAGAGTAATCCAATTACCGCAACGTTGACCTGCCCTCCCGGCGGTATGAAACACCCGGTCGGGCTGTCACGTAAGGAGCGGGCTGTTTTCGATCTGGTCCGGGCCACCGGCCGGATGATGATGTCCGAGCTAAATAAACGGTCCAGGGCGCCTGAAGAGGCAGTCCGATCTCTGGAAACCAGGCGCCTGGTCTCCACCAGGCAGGTTGAAATCTACCGGAATCCTCTGGGGGAGAACATTTCTCTGTCGCCGCCTCCGACGACCCTGTCACCGCACCAACGCCAGGCCATTGCCGCGGTCAAAGCGGCTCTCAATGAGCGATGTTTCGCTCCATTCTTGCTGCACGGGGTAACCGGAAGCGGCAAGACGGAGGTTTACCTGGCCTTGTTCAAGGAAGTGCTCGATCAGGGCCGGCAAGGCATTCTGCTGGTTCCGGAAATCGCCCTGGTCTCCCAACTGGAGGGGTTGCTCCGGTCACGCTTCCATGACCGGGTGGCCATCTTATCCAGCGCCTTGACCCCGGCCCAGAAGTACAGCCAGTGGCTACGGCTGAAGAATGGACAGGCCGCGATCGCGGTGGGACCGCGGTCAGCCTTGTTTGCGCCCCTGAACAACCTGGGCTTAATCGTGGTCGATGAAGAGCATGATGATTCCTACAAGCAAGGAGACAGGTTGCGCTACCATGCCCGGGACGTGGCCCTGGTGAAGGGGGCCCTGGCCGGAGTGCCGGTCGTCCTGGGTTCGGCCACCCCGGCGGTAGCCTCTTTCTATCAGGTGCGCCGCGGCCGCTATCAGTATCTATTGTTGCCGGAGAGAATCAAGCAGCGGCCATTGCCCGAGGTGATCCTGACCCCCATGAAAGGTGAGAAGAGTTCGCTATTCTCCGAAGCGCTCCGCCAGGCGCTCCAGGAAAACCGGGATAATCAAGAACAGGCGCTCATCTTCGTCAACCGCCGCGGTTTTATCCCGGTCATCCTCTGCCCCAGGTGCGGCCAGGCCGTGCAATGTCCCAATTGCCAGGTCAGCCTGACCCATCATCTGGAGGATGATTCCCTCCATTGTCATTACTGCCAATTCACCCGGCCGCTGGTCAATGTCTGTTCCAAATGCGGCAAAAAAGGTATGTCCGGGTTGGGATTCGGGACCGAAAAAGTGGAGCAGGAGCTGAAGAAACTGTTCCCCCAGGCCAGAGTCGCCCGCATGGACCGGGACACCACCGTCCAGCCGGGTGCTTTGTTCAAGATATTGAAAAATTTGAGGGAAGGGAAAACGGATATTTTGGTCGGGACGCAAATGATTGTGAAGGGGCATGACTTCCCCGGGGTCACACTGGTGGGGATAATTTCGGCGGATCAGGCTTTATGTTTTCCTGATTTTCGAGCCTCTGAGCGGACATTTCAGGTGCTTTCCCAGGTGGCCGGTCGGGCCGGCCGCGGTGAACGTCCCGGGCGGGTCATCGTTCAAACGTACAACCCGCAGCACTTCGCCATTACCTGCGCCCGTGATCACGACTACATATCTTTTTTTGAGCGGGAGTTCCAGTTCCGGTCAGAACTGGCCTACCCCCCCTTATCCCGTTTGCTGGGGATCAATATCTCCGGGAACGACCCGGAAGCAACTCGCCAGGGTGCCGCGGCCGCCGGACGGTTCTGCCGTGAATTGGCCGACACACCGGAGTTTCAGGCCCGGATCAAAGTCCTGGGTCCGACGCCCTGCCCTTTGTTTAAACTCAAGAATCGGTACCGCTGGCAAATCCTTATCAAAAGCCCAGGGGCTAAATTGCTTAACTCTTACGGCCGGGAAGTGAACCTGCGGCTGCCGGACCAGTTGGCCCCGTCTGGTGTCCGGGTCACCCTCGATGTGGACCCCATGGACATGATGTAATCAGAGGCTGGATCGGAATTTCAGTATAGAAAGTTGAGCGAGGGATGATGAAAAACATTAGTTCTAAGCAAGCTCACCCGTTTAGTGCCAAACGGGCAAAGGAACACCAAGTTGTTTGCAAATCCGGATCATTGTGAAATCGGATACTTCACGATGGCGTGGAATAGAAGCACGGTGATTTGTAGTCGGATTCTCCCAAATTGAGTGTTCCCCTCCTTCGCGCAAGAGTCGACAACCGTTTTGACTCAAGTGATGGAGCAGATCACGCCGCTTCATAGGACGCGACTTGAGGAACAACATTGACATGGGAAGCTGCGGACAACAGTAAAAAGATCGGTTCTTCGATGTCCGCCTCTGGATCGGTACAGGAAGGATCAGGCTGCGGTAACGGTTCGCCTCGCAGCAGGTTCGTCTCCGCCATATCCACCAAGGCGCCGGCCAGCAATCGGCGCGCCTCCCGCAGGTCTGGGCCAAAGATGATAGTTCCTGGAATATCCAAAAGTTCAGCATGGACACCCTGATCAACAAACCTATACATCGCTTTATAGGTCAACATCATCCACTCACATTGGTGTCAGTATACTATCTCTGGCCTGGCCAATCGCTTCGGCCAGCATGTCCGCACTCACCTGATGAATGATATCATCCTGCCAGACCGGCTCCAGATTCTTTATAATGCTTTGTTTATCAGCCGCCGTCCATTTCAGGGCGGTTTCAATCCGGTTGATATCGGCCGTGGTGCTGAAAAAATCTCCTGTGATAATAACGCTCTCGATCGACTTGCCAGCCAGCGATAAAAAAATCTCCAGGAGGCCCCCAGGAGTTTTCAGATAAGCGTGGCCCATTCGTGAACGCATGGATTTTTTGGAAAAGATCCAGTCATGCTGATGGTACCGGCTCACCCGGAGTTTGTCCACCGTGGACTCTTCCCAGGCGGTCATCGCCGAATCTTCGAAGGGAAAGCCCAGTTCCTGCTCGAACGCGGTGCGGACCTCATGGGCCACCAAAGAGATCGGCGCCTGATGTCCCGTCTCTCGGTTGATGGTCGTTACTCTCTGGCTGAAGCAAGAATATCCCTTGTCATATAGCTTCACTGGCGCCAGATTCATAATGTCCAGCATTAGCTCAATATCAAAATCCACCAACAAACTCATATGAAATAAAAAGGCCGAGGGGATCTCCATCGAGGCAGACAACCCGGCCAGTTTTTTGCCCGCCACTTCCAGGTCGTTCTTGGGGCGGAAGGTCACCGCCACGCCTAATTGGTCTAGAGCCCGGATAATCACCCGGCTGAGGGTATGGAAGATGGCTTTGATCCCGCCGGCAAACTTGGGATGATTCAGAGACGCCCCAAAACCAAGGGCCAGGACGGTCGGCCCCATGATCACAGTGCCGCCTCCGGTGCTTCGCCGACTATAAGCCACTCCTCTGGCCCGGCACCTGTCCAGCTTGAGGGCGGATTCGATATCCTGATATCGGCCAACGATGGCCGCGGGCTCAAAAGTATATAAATGTAGTATGGGGGGGGAGTTCGTTTCAGCTACCGACAAGGCCAGCATATCATCAACGGCCAGACCCAGGTCCACCGGGACTTGCCGGTCCCATTGACTGATCAGCCGGCCCGGATGGTTTTCAGGTGAGATTTGTTCGTCCATTTGGTTCCTGGTTCTCCCTCAAACTTGATCATCGTCAGGTCATGTCACCACCAGCGACCTGCCTTAGGCCCCGTTTAATCGTGGCGTTTTTCCGCTTGGGCTGTTTCTACGGCCTGTGATTACAACCAGCGTCATGACTCATCAGCGTCATTTTCCGGGGATTCCAAAGCATCGGCATGGGAGAATACCTCGATGCCCAGTTTGGGAGCCACTTTCATGGCCCGTTCATCAACCATGGGCGAGATGGCAATCATTCTGGAGGCCTGTTGCCGGTGCTTCTTTTCGTAATATCTTACTTTTCGCTCGAATGCATACATGTCGGATTTACTCAGGGAAGATTTTAACTCACAGATGATCAAGAGGCCGTTCTTGACCACGACGTCCAGCTCCACCTGATCGGGCCGGCCGAAAACCATTCCTTCTTCATCATATTCGTTGACATGGACCACTTCTCCATCGAAAACATCTTTTAATATTGCGGCTAAGCCGCTCCGGTAAGATTCCTCGGTCTGGTGGCCCCAACGCGCTCCAATGGCGCCCAAAGTGGATTCTAACCTTTTTATGCTGCGGTCTAACTTTTTATCGGTTTCCTCATGTCTCCTATCCGATTCCGCCCACCTGGCTGCGGACTCCCGCTTCTCCTCTTCCCATTTCTCCTCCCACGCCGCCCACTTGGCCGCGGACTCCCGCTGGTTCTCTTCCCATCTCTTATTTGATTCTTCCCATTTCTTATCAGATTCTTCCCACGCCTTCTTTTGTTCGGCCCACTTGGCCGCGGACTCCCGCTGGTTTTCTTCCCACCTCTTGGTAGATTCTTCCCATTTCTTATCAGATTCTTCCCACGCCTTCTTTTGTTCGGCCCATTTGGCCGCGGACTCCCGCTTCTCCTCTTCCCATTTCTCCTCCCACGCCGCCCACTTGGCCGCGGATTCCAGGCTCTCCTTGTCCCACTTTTCTTGAAGAGCGATCCTCTGGGCGACCGATTCCCGCATGTGCTCGTCCCATTTCCTCTCGTCTAATTCGCGGGCTTCCCTCAGCTCTCTGAACATCCGATCAAAATTGGTTTCCGTCTCCCGTTTATCGGGAAATTCAGGACGGCAGATTTCAAGGACATAATCCCGGATGCTGGGATCAATTTTAATCAATCTGGGGAGTTCATGGACTATCAGCTCCCTTAGCTCGTTTAGCTCCATATCATCACCTTACCGTCCATCAGACAACTCGACCAGGTTTGGGTTAGATAACCGACATATCCCATTTCTTCTTCTGTTCCATCTTAATCTTCTTTATTTCTTGATTAATTTCTTCCGTCTTGGCTGGATCGTTCTTGATATATTCCAGGGCCCGTTCAAAATGGTACAGGGCATTTTTATGATCCCCTTTAGCCCAATAGTACTTGGCCAGGTTATATGAGGCCAGACCGATTTTTCCTTCTTTCCCGTACAGGATGCCCAAATTATAAAATGTTTCCGTATAATTTTTGTCTAGGGCCAGTACCCGGTTGAACAACTTGATCGCCTCGGCCGGATACCCCAACTCTTGATCAACCCGGCCCAGGTAATACAGAGTCTCGGCAAAGTCTGGACGCATAACCACCGATTGCGATAGGCATTCCTTGGCACGATCGAATTGGTTCAGGTTAAAGTATATCCGACCCAGGCTCGAAAGTATGGCCGGGTCAGCCGGATCGAGCCTGACGGCTTTCTTCAATTCCTCCAACGCCTGTTCGTTTTTCCCGGTTCGGGCATAAACCAGACCCAGGCCCAAATAGGCCATCTTGTCCTGAGGATTCTCCTTGATTCGATTCATGAATCGCCGTTCGGCCAACTGGGAATCCAGATATTCCGATTCCACCCTGGTCTTGATCTCTTGAAAAGTCGATTCGTGGGCCTTTTGCTTGGTCAACTGGACCGGATAATTCTTAGATTTTATATAATTAGTCAAATAAATCGTCCGATCCTGGATATCCGGGTGGGTCAATAGATAGGTGGGAACGTTGCTTGAGCCCAGCCATTTCGTCTCGTGGCCCATCCGCTTCATCATCTCCGGCATGGCCGCCGAATTATACCCGGCCGCGGTCATAAAGGTCAGGCCCATAAAATCAGCCTCCTCCTCATCAGCCCGACTAAACATCAACTGGGTTTGGACGTTGGCGGCCATGCTCCCGACCATGAGCGCCCCGGCCACCGGCCCGCCTACCAATAATCCGGCCAGCATACCGATCGCAGAAGCAATATTGACCTTCGTCGATTTTTCGATCCGTTTGGCAATGTGCCGTTCCACCACGTGGCCCAGCTCGTGGGCGATGACACTGGCCAATTGGCTCTCATTGTCGGACAGCAAGATAATTCCGGTGAAAATAAAGATGTACCCACCAGGGGCGGCGAAGGCATTCAACCCCGGGTCATCTATTACGAAAAACTGGACTTCAAACGGCGGATTATCCACCGTACCCACAAGCTGTTTACCTATCTTTTCAACGTAGTTGGCCACAGCCTGGTCATTGACGAACTTCACCTGCTCTTTAACCTTGAGGAAAAATTCCCTCCCCAATTCCTTTTCTTCTTTAGGCGACATCATCGCCCAAGATGGTTGCGCCCATCCTGTCACAATCAGGCACACGACCAGGCAGGCCACCACGGCCATTACCGATGTATGAGAATGAAACTGTTTCTGAAACCCGTTTCCGGACTTCTGATCAGTCCTCTTCATCACCTTCCCCTTCATCCTCATCCCCAGTCAAATCTTCCGGGGGGATAATCTGGCTCAAATCCAACCTATCGGCCTCGCTCCATAACCCTTCTAAGTCATAGAACGGCCGGATTTCATCATAAAAAATGTGGATAATCACCTCGTTGAAGTCTAAGAGCGCCCATGTCCCCTCCTTGACTCCCTCCTGACCCAGAGTATAGAACCCCAGTTGCTTGGCTTCAGCATGGACATGTTCGGCAATAGCCTGGACTTGTCGTGAGGAATGGCCCGAACAGATAATAAAATAGTCGGCGTACGCACAACTGCCGCTGACATCTAAGGCAATGATATCGCGTGATTTTTTCTGGGCTACAAGTCCAACCAAGGCTTCGGCCTTGGCTTTGGCGCTAACGCCTTTCTTTGGTAGACGTTTTCTGGGAGCACGTTTAGTACTGATCATCTAATCCCCATCCGGCGGTCTGGCCGCACAATCAGTCAATGTCGCAGTATAGAGTTGGTGTTTCTGAATATATTCTTCCACCACCGGCGGCGTCAAGTACGTGATGGGCAGTCCCGTCCCGACCATCTCCCGCAGACGCGTGGCGGAAATAAATAATCCGGTAATTGGTTGAAAACAAATAGTGTAGCCGGAGGGATGAACAAACCGGCCATCCTTTTCCGACCAGGCTGTCCCTGGCGTTATCTGGGACAAATAACCCAGCGGGTCCGCCGCCTGCCGATATCCCGGCCGGGTGGTGACCACCAGATTGGTTAAGGAAAAAATGACCTGATAATCTTTCCAGGTGTTGATTTCTAAAAAGGAGTCAAGCCCAATGATCAGGTAAGGAACCGCCCGGCCTTGATTTTGCCCATGAAACTCCCTGATGGTATCCACGGTGAAGGAAGGCCCGGGCCGTTTTCCCTCCACATCCCAGGTACCCAAATAGGAAACTGGAGCCACTGCAGCTTTGGCCATGGCCAACCGGTGGTGAAAAGAGATAATGTCCGTCTGTTTCTTATGGGGAGGTTGGGCTGCAGGGACAAAGATGACTCGGGCTAGACCAAGGGCTGCCGTCGCCTCGACCGCGGACCTGAGGTGACCATAATGTATGGGATTAAAGGTCCCGCCAAAGAGACCTATTCGAATCGTCCTTGAATCAGTTGGGGATACTTGTTTCAATCTCTCGAACCTGGTCGCCGGGTTAGTCTTGTATGCGACGGATCCGGTCGCCGAGCCAAACCATGGCTTACACGTGGTGTCTTAGACATGAGATTGTTGCTTGTGGCTGGGCGGCGGGTTCTGTTATCGTCCTTATATTTGTCTTCTTCTTCTCGGTTGGTTCAACTTGCCGACTATTATGGACAGTTTTACGCCCGGACCTGGCCGTCGCCATAGGCGATGAACTTGGTGGTCGTTAATTCCTCCAGACCCATGGGGCCGAAAGCATGGAGCTTAGAGGTATTGATGCCGATCTCCGCCCCTAGGCCCAATTGGCCGCCGTCGTTAAATCTGGTCGAAGCGTTCACCAGGACCAAAGATGAATCGACCTCTCGTAAGAACCGTTGAGCCCGCTGGTAATCTGAAGTGACGATGGCCTCGGTATGATTGGAACCGTATTGGGCGATATGATCGAGCGCCTCATCCATATCGGCCACCACCTTCACGGCCAGGATCAGATCCAAAAACTCGGCCGGCCAGTCGGATTCCATGGCTGCTTTGGCCTGGAGCAAAAATGACAATGTCCGTTCGCATCCCCGAAGCTCTACACCGGCCTGATTAAATCGCTCCGCCATGGCCGGCAGGAATTGAGCCGCCACATCCTGGTGGACCAACATCGTCTCCATGGCATTACACACTCCAGGCCTATGCACCTTTGCATTATAGCATATTTCTACTGCCATATTCAAGTCGGCACCGGCGTCGACGTAGACATGGCATACCCCTTTGTAGTGTTTTAGCACGGGGATACG
>JADFYA010000076.1 GCA_015233285.1 Deltaproteobacteria bacterium
GCAAGGTTGGCCGGACGCTGGTTCAATTTCGGACCTTTAAGGGAGAATTTCACGGCTATATTCTTGACCTGAGGG
Source organism: Deltaproteobacteria bacterium (assembly GCA_015233285.1). The sequence goes on from JADFYA010000076.1 coordinate 76, forward strand.
GTGGCGGTATGGGAATTCTGACCCGCGCCGACCACCCCGCTGATTGCAACATTGAGGTCTCGTTTGCCTTGCCCCAGAATGAGAAAGAAATCTCAGCCAAGGGAAAAGTCATGTCGTCCATCAGAGTGAAAAATGGTTTCCGTCTCGGAGTGAAGTTCACAGAGTTTGGCTATGGCGCATACTTGGTCGTCAAAGGCAGTTGAACGGCTTCGCCGGTCAGCACGGCGGGATTGATTACGCCCAGCTTGACCTGTCCCACGGCGGTGAAGGAAAGAAAACTGGCCGGCAGGGACAGCCCTGGTAATTCACCGATAACATCACCGGGCTTGGCGGTAAACAAGACAGCTTCCGCGCCGCGGCCGGATGTGGCCACTTTGACCTCTCCGGACATTACGACAAACAGTTTTTCTTGAGCATCCCCTGGGGCAAGGATGACCTCACCATCTCTAAAATCAACCGTGGCGATGAACTTAATAGATTGCTTCGGCTTAGCGGCCTGGGCAGTACTAGGGAGGGGGTTATTCGCCTGTGATTCCAATCTGACCATCCAATTACGGGTTATGGGTTACGAGTCTATGTCACGACGGTAAAATAAGCTTGAAAGAAAAACTGCAGGTCGTAACCTCTTAATATCATTGCTTCATCATCAGGGCGAATCACCATTTCAGAATGATTGCTTTGCAACCCGTAACCAAATTATATGGCATATTCCACTAGATTTCGACCTTTTCTCTTGGCCCGGTACAACGCTTCGTCGGCCGTGTTAATGAAGGCGGTTAAGGACATCCGGCCATCATAAACGGCTACGCCAAGGCTGGCGGAAATTGGGACCAACATGCCTGATACATTAGCTTCTTGTTGACAAATAGACAGTCTGATCCGCTCAAATATCAGTTTATTTGAGATATCTTTATAAGCCGGGACAACAATTAAAAACTCCTCCCCTCCATACCGCCCGACAGTGTCATATTTTCTTATACCAGTTTGAATCCTACGGCTTACCTCTCGCAGGACACCGTCACCCACGATATGGCCATAAGTGTCGTTGACTTTCTTGAAAAAATCAATATCCAGCAAAGCAATGGCCAAAGGATCGCGAACACGTTTGGCCCTGGAGAGTTCTGCCGTCAATCTCTCCAATATCGCGCCTCGATTCAATAACCCGGTCAGCGGATCATGGGTGGCCGTATATCGGAGTATTTCTTCTACCCGGTGCCGTTCCGTGATATCATTAAATATGACTTGCAGCACTGACCCGAGATCAAAGACAATGTCGGCCAGCGATATCTCCATGGGAAATTTTTGTCCACCACTCTTGACACCGGTCGTTTTGATCACCACCGCCGGGCTTCCGACCTCAACAACACCCATCGAGCTTTTGACCTTGGAGTAATCATCGGGGACGATGAATTCACTCAAAGACAGACCTTTCATGGCGGCCGGGCTGTCATACTGAAACAACAGGGCCAGGGCCCGATTACTCAACAGCAGCCGGTCCTGCCGGAAAATGGCGATAGGGTTGATGTTCTCTTCAATTAAGATGCGGTATCTCCTTTCGGAATGCCGCAAGCGATCTTCGGTTCTCTTCCGGGAAATAGCCGATCCGATCATATCAGCCCCGGATCTAAGTAATCTGGTATCCTCCTCCCGCCATTCTCTAAGCCTCGTGCATTCGTTAAAGGCAATAAACCCATAAAACTTATTATCGACAAAAATGGGGATAACCAGCAGGGAAATAATATCGAGCATGGACAGTTGCCTCCGCTCGACCTCGGGCATCTGGTCCACCGGACCGGCAATGATATCTCCACGGCACAAGATTTGCCGCCATCGGTCAAAGCCGGCCTCATAGGAGAGGATATCCGGCTGCAAAGACATTCTCCTGATATCAATCCGTCCGGAAAAGACCTCATGGATTCGCTTCATGGCCAGGTGTCCATCCGCGTCCTCGACATTTTCACATAAATATACCCGGTCAGTCCCCGAGGCATTCAGCAGTTCGGACAGGGCGTGGGAAATGGCCGCTTCCAGATTATATGAGGTCAGCAGAAGCCGAGAGCAGTTGGCCAGGGCCTCTTCATATTGAAGCCGGATGAATAGTTCCTCTTCGACCTGGCCCTGGTCCACGGTTTCTTGAAAAATGCCGATAATCGCCCGGAGGATTCCATTCGGGCCAAAAACTGGAAAGTATCTGGCCGTGACATATATATATTCTCGGTCCTTGCGGGAGGTCCGGTAACTGACCTCCTGAACTTCGAGTTGGGCATCCGGCCCCCGGGATTTCACGTAATCAAGTTTATTTAGAAACACTGGGAGATCATCGGGATGAATCATGGTGTAGGCGCTCCCGAAATCCGCGGTCAGCAGCTCTTCGCTGGAATACCCCAGGAGTTCTTCACAATAATAGCTAACAAACTCAAATTTACCAGCAATCACATCAAGCCGATAAATAACACCCTTTATCAACATAGGAAAAAGCTTTTCCCTGTTGTCGAACAATTCCAGCGGGAGACCGTATTCCATACTTTGTCCTGCTCAATTCGTCCCGCCATCACCTCAAAGCTAATCTTAGGGATAAGGCGGAACCGGATATCCTTCGGGTGGCCGAATTGGCGGATAGGTCTTCATCTTCTTCGGCCGCGGATAGCTGGTAGTCTCGTTTAATATAATCATATAAGCAAGATAGATCGCGATATGGGGCTGTTTCAATCTAGTTTGCAAAATTTTATCACACTGAATTTTCAAGGTCAAGCTGGATCTATTCTTTTTTTCAGCCGCGGTGATAATCGACGTTTCAGCTTTATCACAAGCGATCTTTTTTTTTCTTTTAAAAATTAGAAAAATACTGTAGAATGCGCTCAACTTGGATTCTTATACTTGAACGTCCCAGGTAGATTAGCCATAACAAGATAATCAGCTTTATTTCACGATTCTTCCACTGGATACTGGACCTAAAGATGGAGCCAAACAAAATACCACGCCCTTCCCATCTGACGCTGGCCGCCCCCATCCATCCACTAGACCTGGCGGTATCCCAACAACTCATCTTAATCGTCGATAATGAGTTAAAATCGCTCATTAAAATTAGAACCATCATGGAGAGGGAAGGTTATTCCACCATCGCCTCGTCCAGTGGCTATGACGCGTTAAGCAAGATTTCTCAAAACGATGTCGGCCTGGTCATCACTGCCGTTGATATGGATGATATGGACGGGTATGAACTGTGCATGCAGGTCCGGGCCTCCGGCAGATGCCTTCTGGCTCCGTTTATCTTTGTCGCCGAAGGTCCGCCGCCTTCTGAGAAATTAATGCGTCTCCGGCTCAGCCTGGACACCTTCTTGTCGAAACCGGTGGATTCAAAATCCCTCCTCACTCGAATCCAACATATCACGCTCCGCCGGCAACTTCTCTCCCAATTAGCCCTCCGCCTGGGAGAACTAAGAGGCCGGTTGCAGCAGATCAGCCTCTTGGAACTAATCTATATCCTTGAAAAAGGCAAAGGGGAAGGGGCGTTGGAGATTCGGAAAGAGGGTGGCGCCCATACTGCGGACCTTTTTTTCGCCAAGGGCCACTTGATTGACGTCTCCTATAAACACCTATCCGGAAATGAAGCCTTTTACGCCGTTCTGGCCTGGGCTAAAGGAGATTTTGACTTTAGACCCCTGGAGATCGACTGCCGGCGCAACATCAACATGTCTCACGCCGATCTTATCCAGGAAGGGGCCTGGTATCTGGAACGTGGCAACATCCTCTTAAAAATGCTACCTAAATTAGACGTTGTCCTGGAGGTGACCGGATCCCAGTCAGCCCTCCATGACGTGGTCGATGGTTTTCAAGAAGTCCAAGAGCTGTATCAACTTATAGACGGGCAAAACTCCGTTGTTCACATTCTGAGCCGAAGCCGACTAAGCCTGCCTCGCACCATGGCCCTCTTGGCGGAATGGATGTCCTTAGGCGACGTGGTTATCAAGGGTCTGTCCCTGGTCAAGAAACCCAAGACCCACCTCCTGATCGTAGACGATTCCAAACTGATGTGCCAGGCCATTGTAGATATCTTTAAAGACGACACGGAAATCGAGATCATCGCGGTAGCCCACGACGGCAAAGACGCACTGGAAAAAATCGCCCTTCACAACCCGGATGTCATCACGCTTGATGTGAACATGCCGGTAATGGACGGGTTAACTACCTTAAAGCACATCATGGTCGAAACACCTCGCCCGGTGGTTATGCTCAGCTCCCTAACCCAAGAGGGCTCACGGACGACGTTTGAATGTCTCCGTTATGGGGCCGTGGATTTCATTAGTAAACCGAGTCAACAAGACCCGGCTGGAGTCGTAGCGCAACGCCAAGATATCATTAAAAAAGTAAGAATGGCCGCGAATACCAAAGTGGAAGCAGCCAGATTCATCCGGCTGTCTCCCAATCGAGCGCGCCGATCCGACTCCACGGAGTTCACTCCCGCCCAGTATCTGATCGGCCTGGGCGCGGACACCGGCGGGTACAGCGCCCTGCTGAAAATCTTCCCGCATTTGTCCGGGGGGCTCCCGGGCGCAGTTTTCATCATGCTGAACATCAAAGAAGTTTTCCTCGACGCCTTTATCGCCTACCTCAACGAAGTCAGTCCTCTCGAAGTAAAAAAAGCCGAGGAGGGGGATATCCCCCAAGACGGCTTCTGTTATGTGACATCCATTTACAGACCGGTTACCTTATCGGCCTCAGGCAACAATATTCAAATCAAAGTCTCCCCGCCGGCTACGGGTGAAGAGGCGGAAAAAAGTATTGACGGTCTGTTCAGTTCGATCGCTCAAACCGGAGGAGATCGGGCCGTCGGCGTAATTCTGTCCGGCTCCGGGCAAGATGGAATAGCCGGCATTAAACAAATCAAGGCATCTTCCGGGATGGTGGTTATCCAAAAAGAAGAATCCTGCCTTGATCCTTCTCTGCCCGCCCACGCCATCGAGGAGGCCGCGGTGGACTATATCGTTCCAGATGCTAAGATACCGGGGATATTACTTAAAATAACCACCAAGGAGACCGGGCAAGGTTAAAAGCTTAACGCCGCGATGTCCTCTGCGGTTAGCTTTTGATAAAACCTGACCAGAGAACGGATAATCTCAATTTCGGATGACCATTGCAACCAGTCGGGATAGGGACAATCATTATGACAAACAGGGGGCCAGAGGAGGGAAGGAAGAATGAACCGGATTCCGTTCGCCAGTTGGTTACTTTTAAGATCGCCCAAGAGGAATTCGGGGTCGACATTCTTAAAGTCCGGGAAATCATCCGCCTGCCTCAAATTACCCTGGTGCCTAATTCCCCGGATTTCTTTAAAGGAATCATTAACTTGAGGGGAAAAATCATTCCGGTCGTGGATCTGATCACCCAGCTCAACATGCCGGTCACGGCTCCGGTTGATTCCAAGAAATCCAAGATTCTAATTATTGAAATAGACAATCGGATTAGCGGCTTTATCGTCGATAGCGTTACGGCCGTGTTGAAGATTCCGGCCGACAGCGTGGAGCCGCCACCGGAGATTGTTGTGGCCCGGTTGGGTTCCGAATATGTAGAGGGAGTAAGCGAACATGGAGGCAGATTCATCTCCATCTTAAATTTTAATGCGGTGTTGCAAACAGCCCACAAAATTGAATTGGCCCGACAGTCGAACTAGCATCTTTTTCCAACGCGCCTCGCCGTCTTGGTCCAATATCGGCGACTATAGGAGACAAGTGGATATGGTTTTCGCCCCATGGAGACTAATCACCAGGAATCTCAAAGGAAAAATTCTATTCTTCCTGATCCTCGTTACCCTCCTACCTCTCCTCGTCAGTTCCTTTATCTCGCTTCGGGATGTGAGGCAAGAAATCTTGAATTCCGCGATCAACGAGGAAGCCCGCATGGCTGAATACGGGATCAAGATGATGGACATGTTGATGCACGAATGGGCCTCAGACATGGTCAACTGGTCTGACCGTAATGTCGTAAAAGAAGCTCTTCGAAGCAAGTCCGGGGCCGCCCTGGCCGACGCTTTCTTTGCCGCGGCGGTTAAGAATGATTCTTCCTACGACCTGATTATGCTGTATGATCCGGAAGGCAAGTGCATTTCGGCGAATCTGCCCGGGGCCGTCGGGACCTCTCAGGGTGATGAAATCTGGTTCAAACAGAGTCTGGCCGGGGAACTGGTCGCCCTGGATTTCTTTAATTCCCCGCTGCTGAAAAAAGTGCTTCCCAAATCCCACGGCTGGACGACCGGGTTTGCGGCGCCGGTCCGGGACGAAGGCCGAATAACCGGTGTGATTACTTGTCGCGTGAACTGGTGGGAAGTTCAAGCCTTGATCAGCCAGTTGACCATCGGGAACACAGGATATGCCTACCTAACCAACTCCTCGGCGGCCTTGATTGCCCACCCTAAAGAAGATTACTATCTGGCCCCGCTGCAAGATCCACCGCTTAACCTGCCCCAATTGGCCGATCTGATCCGTCGCGAACCGGTTGGATATATTACCTACGACTTTGAAAATAGAGTTGAAAAGGGTAAGATGGATCATAAGCATGTCCGGCTTCAACGTTCGGAAGGTCACGGGCTGTTTAAATCCTTGAACTGGACGATGGCCGTGGGCGCGGACGAGAGTGAGTTATTGGGGCGCATATATAATTTAAATCAATTCGATCAGAGGCATCCCCGGTCAGGGACAGGTTTTTAATGATATTGGATTTAATGGTTTCCTGGACCCTAGGGCTGCCGACTTGATAAATCAACTCCAGGCTGACACAGAGACACACAAAGACCATCAAAAAAAAACAGATAAATATTTTATGGCGCAACCGAGAAAATCGGAACAAAGTAAAATGCAACCCATTTCGCGGCTGATTCGTGGATTTCTCTTTATAATCGTCCAAACCAGTGTCCTTGTCCCAAATGTCTCAAGCTGTCTTCTTGAATAACCGGGGTAGCCCAGAGGACGGGGCGCTCTGGGCAAAATCCAAGAACCATCAAATCAGCACATGGTTTTGCGTACAACCTCAGCCAGTTGTTTAAGGTCCTTTTTGTTGATAAATCCTTTAGCTCCAATCCGTTTCGCCTCTTCGAGATACCTTTCGTCCTCTAATATGGTCAAAAAGATGACCCGCGCCTCGGGATCGAAACTCAGAATCTCCCTGGTGGCGGTAAGACCATCCTTCTCCCGCATCGTTATATCCATTGTCACCAGATCGGGCCGTAACTGTTTGTATAATTCTATGGCCGCGTTGCCGCTTTTTGCGTCACCCACGACCTGGTAGCCTTCTGCTTCCAGAGACTCAATGATCCGTTTCCGCATAAACTGAGAATCATCTACCACTAGAATACGTTTAATCATGTTGTTCCTTTATTACCGGCAACAATTGCTGGGACAAATACTAAAGTGTTCAAGATTGATTGTCCTAACTGTAAGGTTGAAGTGGGCCCTGGCCTCATGGCGAATCGTCTGGGCGAGGCGTTTACTACCTCGAGATAGGACGAAACGCGAGATGTTCGTTTCTTTGTAAACGACCAGGCATCGGCGTTAATTATACTTGAACCGGCTATAATTGATGCTTCCGAGCGGCCTGGTTGTTCTTTGGCTTCAGCGAGTCTCGGGAATCTTAAATTGCCCGATAATTTCCACCAGACCATTAGTGAAAATGGTCAATTCGTCGGCCATTTTCAAGGAATTATCCGCCCGCTCGGCATTTTTGGCGGCGACTTCGGCCATGGTTTCGATAATTGCTCTTAGATCCGCGGATCTGCCGGTCTGCTTAGTGGTCATTTCCACAATCCCGGCGGCGTGATCACTAACCAGGCCCATTTCATTGAGGATATTCTCGGCATCCGACACCTGGGCCGAAGAGACGGTGTAGATCCCATCTGATAGACCGCGCAGCTTCATCATGGCCGTTTCCGCCAGCTCCCGCCGCTGGACCTGTTCGACCGCTAATCGGGTGATATCAACAGCCAGTGATTTTAATATATCCATAGTCTCCAAAATCTCCTTGACACCCTTGGCCTGATCAATGGAAGCCATGGATATGTCGGAGATAAGAAGGCTGGGTTTATCGATCGTTTCAACAATTCGGGACAAGGCGTGCCGATTTTCCTCGGCCAACAAAGAACCGTCTGCCACCTTTCGGTTACACTCTTCGATTAATCCGGCAATCTCCCTGGTGGAGTCGGCGGTCCGCTCTGCCAACCGGCGGACTTTATCGGCCACCACGGCGAACCCACGGCCATACTCTCCGGCCCGGGCGGCTTCGATTGCGGCGTTGAGGGCCAGCAGGTTGGTTTGTTCTGCGATATCGGAAATGACCTCGATGATTTCATTCACCTGGTTCGTGGATTCGGCGACGTTTTTCATTCCGTCGACCACTCGGATGGCGGCCTGGCCGCCATCGTGGGCCAATTGTGAGCCGGTGCGGGCTTGTTGAGCAGAATCAACGACGTTTTTGGACACGTCATTGGTGGACTCAGCCAACTGACTAACCAGTTGGGCCGTGTTGGTGGACGCGGAGGTCTGCTTTTCCGAGTTGGATGAAATGGCTCGGGCCAATTCGCCCATGGCCGCCACCACGGCAAACGCCTCCTGGGCCTGTTCCAATTGGGTCTGCGCTTTTTTTGAGACTTCCTGAATGGATAAAGCCATTTCGGAGATATCTTTGGATGTCCGGTCAGCCAGGCCCAGGTTGATTCGGGCATTGCTTTGCACTTCCTGGGCCGTGGCCCCCATGACCTGGACCCGGTTGAAGACATCCCTGGCCCGTTCTGCCTGATTGGTGGCGTTCCTGACGATATTACTTGATGTTTCAGCAATCTTGCCCACCGAAACAGTGACCAGACCGACGTCGTCCTTGATCCGGCCGAACACTTCCTGAATCCGGCTCAACATACTATTAAAGGCTGTGACCATCTGGCTGGTCTCATCGTGAGTGGTGGATACCGCCCTCCGGCCCAGGTCCAAGTCTTTGACTATGGCGTCCATGACCTGTGAAGTGTTTACGATGGGTTTGGAGATCAGCCTGGAGATGATAACCGACAAAAGGATCACGGCCAAAATCATGCTGAGGTTTATGAGTGTCATCCGAAACAACGCTTCCTGCATCTTCTGCAGTAGCTCGCCCTTGTCGGCGCCGACTCCGACGGTCCACCCCAGGCTGTGAAATTCCTGGTAGCCTTTGGTCCGGGCATAACCAACGATCTTGTCGTCTAGGTGGCCGGTCTTAACATTTACGAATTCATACTCAATGGTTCCTTCAGCATGGTCGATGAAGGCCTGGGACAATTTCGGCAGGTTGAGTTTTGGACCGGCCAGGTTAACCATGTAGTTGGTGGTCGCCGGATGGGCAATCAAGTCTGTTTTTCGGTTAGCCAGATAAGCATAGCCGGTCTGGCCGACCTTCACGGTACTCACCAGGCGTTGCACGGTGCCGGTCCAATCAAGATAACCGACCAGGACCCCGTTGACCTTGTCGTCAACCATTACCGGGGCGGAAAAAGTCATGGTCCAGCCGCCGGACTTGGGGAAAAACTTGGCCAGCAGATCTGATTTGTGAAAATCATCGACATGAAATTTACCAGTTATGGTTTTCTTAAAAGAATCTTTGTCTCCAACGAATTGCCCTAGTACGGCCGGGACGCTGGCGGCGACGCATTTGCCGGTGCGGTCCAGGACCATAATCAAATAATAGTCTCCGGTGGTCTTAACCTGATTACTCAAAAATTCTTCGGTCGCATGGCCGGGTTCAGGGTTTAACCCCGCTTTGATAATGCGGGCATTGGACCAGTTTTTTAAATCTCTGATCCGTTCATTCATCATAATATCCAGGATCCTGGCCACGTCTTTGGCCAGCCGCAGTTCGCTCTGCTGCACGCCTCGAATCAACTCACCTCTGGTGTACCAGTAGGTAATGGCCTGAATTGTGACCAGGGGGAGAAGGGATAGCAACAAAAACACAATAACCATCTTTCCCACAAGTCTCTGCTTGAAGAAGGAAATCGGCGAGAACCTCATTTACTGAGCACTCCTTTCCTGAATGGCACAGCTACGGTTAGTCCGGGTAATCAACGGGAACATCGGTGGGTAATGCGGCCAGCTTCTTTTTTTCGTCTAAGCGCAGTGTTTCCTGGAAATTAATAATAATCAGGGGTTTTTCCTCCCGCTTGATAACCCCGGAGATAAAATCCGTGGCCACTCCGGCCACAATAATTTCCGGGGCGTCCTCAATGGCCTGGAGTGGAGTCTTAAACATGGAGGAGACACCATCGACAATAAATCCGGTTAATCTTCCGTCTAGGTTAATGATCATAATCCGTACGTTCTTCTTGCTGATACTAAGGTCTTGACTAATATTCAAACGCTTCCGCAAGTCGATAACAGGAATGATTTTGTCCCTAAGATTGATCACACCTTCTATGAAAGGGGGAGCATTAGGGGTCACGGCGATGGGTACCATCTTGATGATTTCCTGGATCATGAGGATGTCGGTGGCGAATTCTTCCCGGCCGACGAAAAAACCGACGAGTTGCCTCGTCTTTTCTTCTTTACCTGAAGTTTTTTCAAATACTTTTCTTTTCATAACGGCCGGACCTAAAGGGCGGAACAAGGTGGCTGACCAAAGAATGCAAAATCACGCCAACAAAATCATTAGACCTTGAATTGCCTAACCAAATCGACCAATCTATGGGTGAACAAGTTCAATTCATCGGATAATTTAAAAGCGTCCTTGGCCCCCTGGGCGTTTTTGCCGGCCACCTCGGCCATAGTACTCATGATATTTTTCAAGTCATCGGCCCGTTGCGTTTGTTTTGTAGTCATATCAACGATATTATTGGCGTAATTACTAACGTTGACCATTTCCGAGACTACCTTTTGGGCATTGAGCACTTGCTGCTCAGAGGAATCGGTTATGGCCGCCGAAAGTTCCCGCAACTTACTCATGGCCAGTTCGGCTTCTTCCCGGCGGTTTGCCTGCTCCGTAGACAATTTGGTGATGTCTGCGGCCAGCGCATTAAGGGCCTCCATGGCCCGCACCATTTCCATGACCCCCAAGGACTGTTCTTCCGTGGCCGAGGAGATGCCTGAGATGAGGACATTGGTATCTTCGATGGACTCGACAATTTTTTGCAGGGCGGTCCGGCCTTGTTCAGTCAAGTGGACACCTTCATCCACCGTGCGGTTACTATCTTTGATCAAAGAAACGATCTCCTTGGTCGATTCGGCGGTTCTCTCAGCCAATTTCTGGACTTCATCGGCTACCACCGCAAAGCCCCGGCCATGCTCGCCGGCCCGGGCCGCTTCGATATCTGCCGTCAAGGCCAGCAAATTGGTTTGCTCGGCCACCTCGGAGATAATCTCAATGATGGAGTTAATTTGTTCTGAGGCGTAGGAGATGCTTTTCATCCCTTCCACAACCCGACCGGCCGCCTGTCCCCCGTCCCGGGCTGATTCGGCGGAGGCCTTGGCCCGGCCGGCTGCGTCACCGGAATTTTGGGCGATTTCATTTATGGCTTTAGCCATTCGGTCAGCCGAAACGACCGTGTTCCCCAGCAGGCCGGACTGTTCCATCGCCTTGGCTGAAGCGAGCTTGGCGTTTTCACCCATCTGGGAAATCATGGACACGGCTTCTTGAACTTGCTGCAATTGGATCTGGGCGTCACGCGAGACACCTTGAATAGATGACGCCATCTCGTTAACATGGGAGGAGGTTTTCGTAGCCGTGTCCAGGGTGGACCGGGCATTTTTTTGGACTTCAGCGGCTGTTTCACCCATGGTTTGGACGCGGGAATAGATGTCTTGGGCCCGGACCGCCTGGGCTCCGGCCGCCTCGGCAATTTCACCGGAAAACCTGCTGATGTTTTCCACCGAAGAAACGAATCGTTGGGTTCGTAAAATGATTTCCTTAAATGAATTCTGCAGTCTGTGGAGTAGA
>JADFYA010000077.1 GCA_015233285.1 Deltaproteobacteria bacterium
CTGTATGTTTTGCATCTTCCCCTCGCGTATGCTGATTTACTCAAGGTGCCGAAAAAAAAGAGCGAGGTAGCATTTGGCCGACCCGCTCTCTTTAGTTTCATATCTGGTCGGGACGACTGGATTTGAACCAGCGGCCCCCTGCGCCCAAGGCAGGTGCGCTACCAGGCTGCGCCACGTCCCGACAAAGGTATAGGTAACGGCGCTCCTTGGGTGAAGAAACCGTCGCCAAATGTGTTGCAGTTTTGTTTAGCACAGGATAAAATGAATGGCAAGTAGATTATTCGAGCTTGATCGGATGAAATCGCCACCGGTAAATGGGGAAAAGGTGTCCGTCTCTCTTTTATAATATTATTATCTTACAATAACAAACAGATAACTTCAGAAAGGGGACAATCATGGACATGACCACATGGGTCGATTCAGATCTCAAAACAGAGAAAGAAGCCATGTTATACGACAAGGGAGACGATGGCCTGGTCTCCTGCCGCCTGTGCGGTCACCTGTGCCGGATTAAGCCATCCAGAAGGGGAAAATGCGGCGTCCGGGAAAATGACCAGGGGACTTTGAGGTCTCTGGTTTATGCCCGAGCCATCGCCCGCCATGTCGATCCCATCGAAAAAAAGCCTATTTTCCATCTGGCCCCCGGCAGTAGATCATATTCCATTGCCACCGTGGGCTGCAACTTCAAGTGTTCCTTTTGTCAAAACGCCGATATCTCGCAACTGCCGATCGATCATCGGACTATTATGGGCGAATCTTTCCCCCCGGACCAGGTTGTCGCCGCCGCTCGAGCAGCCAATTGCCGATCTATCTCCTACACTTATACAGAGCCAACCATATTCTTCGAATACGCCTACGATACCGCTAAGTTAGCTCGGGCCCAGGGGTTGCTCAACGTCTTCGTGACCAATGGCTACATGACGGCCGACGCTTTGGAGACCATTCACCCTTATCTGGACGCGGCCAATGTCGACCTGAAGTCTTTTCGGGACGAATTTTATAAGGAACAATGCGGGGCCAAATTATCCGTGGTCCTCGACACCCTAAAGATGATGAAAAAACTTGGTATCTGGGTAGAGGTGACCACCCTCCTAGTCACCGGTCTGAATGATTCAGCCGAGGAGATGCAAGACATTGCCGCCTTTTTGATGGATTTGGGGCCGGAGACTCCCTGGCACATTAGCCGGTTTCATCCCACCTACCGCCTGACCGACCGCGGCCCCACACCCGTGGCCGTAATCCAGCGGGCCCGGGACATCGGCCTAAAAGCCGGGCTGCGCTATGTTTACACCGGCAACGTTATAGGCGATAGCGGCGAAAAGACCTATTGCTACAATTGCGGCCACCTGCTTATTGATCGGGTTGGTTACTCCATCGGCAAATATGACGTTGCCGAGGCGCAATGTCCCCGGTGCCGGGCGGAGATTAACGGGATTGAGATGTAGCCGGTTTCAACCCGATTAGGGACAAGAAGCTGCCTCCGGAACTTCCGGTTATAACTCGTCCCGGCCATGGTGTTTTGATATATCTTATCATCTTCAGGTCGCAGGAAACCGCCAGATACTGGGGAGGATTAAAGGTCCCGTCTCCCCGATTGGTCAAGACCGCGACCACACCGTTTAAACCGGCGACGACCAAATCCGCATGCCCCGGGCCGGTAACCCCGGTGATCAGGACTTCACCCGGAGCAAAACCCAGAAAATAATTGACCGGTGCTTTGAAGCCGCCCTGAACATCGGCCAGAAACACCGTCAAACTGGAATCTGACTGGTGGCTGCACACAATGTCGGGTCGGCCATCATTGTTCAGGTCACCCACGGCCAGCGTTGTCGGGATGCGGCCTGGATTTAGCCAGGTCGTGGTAGTTATCCGCCGATTTGAGTCAAAAGATACCACGGCCACCCTGGCCTGCTTTTCGTCGCCCAGGATTAAGTCGGGGCTGGGCCGGCCCAGGTTGGCCACAATTGCCGCGGCCATGGAACTATCTTTAAACTCAATTTGTTGCGGATCAAATGTCCCGTCGCCCTTACCCCAGAAAAAATGAACAACGGGATCACGGTTAACCACCACCGCGTCGATCTTACCGTCCCCATTCAGGTCCCCTGTGGCAATCGCCACCGGATTTAATCCGGCCGGGTAGGATTTCGCCAACTGAGGCAGCCCATCCGGCCCGGCCAGATGCACGGTCATGGTTCCGGCCAACTTGTTCACGGCCAGCAGGTCGGCTCGATTATCGCCATTGAGGTCCGCGACGCTTATGTCCGTGGTCCCCGATTCAGCCGGCAAAGAGGCCAGATACTCGAAGCTTCCGTCGTTACGGCCCCGGTAGTATGATAGTCCGGACTGTTCATAATCGGCTGTAACCAAAGAAATAATTCCTTGCCCATCCAGATCGATTAGGGCTGCGGACTGGGGTTTGTATTTAGTGGCCAGTCTGGTCGGCGCCTGGAACCGGCCCGGCTCCAGCCCTGGAAACAGAGCAAAGGAATCCGACCCGAAGTTGGCCGTGAGCAGGTCCAAGATGCCGTCTCCATTAGTATCAATCGCCGTGGCATAGACTGGTTTCATGGGCGTCGGCACTGTAGTCCGGCGTGGGAAATTGCCTCGGCCGTCGCCAAACAGAATGACCGCCTGATCATCTCCTTGAGCCATGACCAAATCCAAATGGCCGTCCCGGTCAACGTCGGTTAGCTCAACCGAATTGATTTTGTTCAAGGCCGGAATTCCGGAAGAGGGTTCAAATGCGCCGCCACCCAAATTCTTCAGCACCAGCAACTCACTGGAGTACATATTGACCAGGGCAAGGTCAGGCAACCCGTCACCGTTTAAATCTCCGGCGGCAATCATGTTGTACCCCTGGGCTGTGGCCTTGTTCCCGGCCGGTTTCAGCCCTCCGCCCTTTTGGCCCTGAAATATTGAAAGGTATCCTTCAAAAGGATTGGTCGTGATTACACTGGTTAATCCGTCATTATTGATGTCTAAGGCGACCACGCCACTGGTCCCCGCCTTATCGGAAAATTCCGGGCCGGGCTTAAAACCACCGTGGCCGTCTCCAACCAAGACGAGCAATCCGCCTGCTGACCTGGTCACCAGCAAGTCCTTAAGATGGTTACCTGAGACATCAGCCACGGCCAGTCCCTTAGGCGAACCGCCGCATTGAATGGCGGCCGTCTGTTTAAAGCCGCCCTGACCGTCCCCCTTAAGGATGTGTACCACTCCGGTGGACTCATCTCCCACGGCCAGGTCGAGAAGTCCATCTTGGTCAAAATCGGCGCCGGTCATCACCCGAGGTGCCTGTCCTATTTGCATATCCTCTTTTCTTTGCAGGGTGCCATCGGGCTGCCCCAAAAAGACAGACACAATGTTGCCGTATTGGGCCAGGGCAAAGACGCCGATGAGACCGGCCCCGTTCAGGTCGGCCTTAAATATAAAGCTGGGCCGGTGTCCCGCAGAATAGACCAGGCCGGTGTCCAGAAGGGCCGCGTTCGGCCTGGATTCTTTGGTCTCAGTGCCGGAACCGCCACACGCGGCCGGAATCAAGGAGATAAGGGCGACGAAGGCGAATTTAACGGCCGCAGCCACAAATGGTGAAGGCATCATCGGCCGTAATCGTCTAAGCCAGGTATCTCTGGAAATCATGGCAACTCCACATAATCATAAGTTTATTCGGCAAAAAGAACCATTATTTGATTGATTTGTGTTGAGAGAAGCAGTAGTTAAGTTGTGTTATAGTCGACTGGGAATTATAACATGGTGATGTTCAAAATGCCATACTTTCGGTTCAATTAAACTGGTTATTTTTTATAGCATTCTCGGTCAATAATGAAAAAAAAGATTGATTTTGACAAAGAATAGTGTAAACTATTAATTTTATGTCAGGCCGGAGAGAAACCAAGGTCAATCAGCCTTTTCGGAAACCGGTCACCTCCCAACCCTAATCTGAAGAATTTTGCTGGAGAAGTTTATGAAAAAAGATATCCATCCACCCTATCATACGACCAAGATCCGTTGCGCCTGCGGCAACGAACTCGAAACCGGCTCGACGATCAAGGACATCAGCGTTGAAATTTGCTCTAAATGTCATCCTTTCTTTACCGGTAAACAGAAATTGGTCGACTCCGCCGGCCGAGTGGAAAGGTTTATCAGAAAGTACGAGAGGGCCAAGGCCAAAGAGCAAGGCCAAGGCAAATAATCTCCCGGCCGATAATTCTTAAGACAAACAACATCTCCATTCTGAGGGAACAAGATTCGGAACTACCGGGAACACCCGCTGACCTGAGTGCGGCCAAAATCAAAAACCCGGCGGCCATGGTAGTTCTCGTATACGATGATCCTTCACTTAACCGGCGAATAACCCCTTCGCCTCTCTCTTGAATTATGGTTATAACAAATAAACTCAATGTCGGCGGCCAGGCAGTGATTGAAGGGGTTATGATGCGCGCCCCCAAATCTCTGGCCGTCGCTGTCAGGAAGCCGAACGGTGAAATAGCCGTCAAGAAAGAGCCTTGGATATCGATCTCCGAAAAATGGCCCTTTCTTAAGCTGCCTTTTCTCAGAGGAACCGTGGTATTGCTGGAAACTCTGATAAACGGCATCCAGGCCCTTACTTTTTCCGCCAATCAAGCTCTTGAGGAGGAAGATATAAGTAAGGAAATGACTTCCTGGGCGATTTTCATCTCCATTGCCTCAGCCATGGGCTTAGGATTACTGCTTTTCCTGGTGCTTCCCCATTATCTTTCGGGAATACTTCTGTCAACATTCGGAGCTAACTCGGATATCAGCTCATTGTCTTTCCACGTGGTCGACGGGGCCATCAAGGTGGCATTTTTCATTGGCTATATCTGGCTTATTTCCCTATGGAAAGATATCCGCCGGGTCTTCGAGTATCACGGCGCCGAGCACAAATCAATCTACGCCTATGAAGCCGGTGAAGACTTAACCGTAGAAAATGCCCGTAAATATTCGACTATGCACCCCCGCTGCGGGACCTCATTCATCGTCATCGTCATCGTCTTAAGTATTTTTATTTTTTCAGTGACGTTCCCATTTTTCCCCAAGCCGGCCGGGGCCTCAAAGTTAATCATGAATCTTATTTATATCGTGGTGAAGATCTTTCTGATGTTCCCCATCGCCGGTATTGCTTATGAATTCATTAAGTTAAGCGGCCGCAATTCCCAGCACCCGCTTATCCGCATAACCAGCCGACCGGGCCTGTGGGTCCAAAAGCTGACGACCCGGGAACCGTCTGATGATCAGCTTGAAATCGCGATCAAGGCCCTATCCACCGTTTTGTTCATGGAAACCCCTGAAACCGAGCCGCATCCATCTTAACTAATCTAATTATCTTACCATTTCTTTTGGGGCAAGTGAAAAGACAAGGCCGCCGCGCCGGTCCTGTTTCCCCTCTATTTGACTCATCCGGCGGAATCAAAATATGAACGTGACACAAAAATTGACTGAAATCGAAAACCGGTACAAAGTATTGGAAGGGCTGTTAAGCGACCACCAGGTGATTAACGACCAGGAGAAGTATCAAAAATACGCCAAGGAACATGCCGGGTTGGTTCCACTGATCAGTTCTTTTCGGCATCACCAAGAGTTAACCAAAGAAATCGACGAAAACAACAGCTTGTTGCGTGATGAAGACGCCGATATTCGGGATATGGCCAAAGAAGAACTTCACCAACTCCAGTCCCGCTTAACAGGAATCGAACAAAACTTGATGGCTCTTCTCCTGCCCAAGGACCCCAATGATGATAAAAACATCATCTTGGAAATCAGGGCTGGAACCGGTGGTGATGAAGCCGGTTTGTTTGCCGGTGACTTATTCCGGATGTACTCCCGGTTCGCCGAGATCAGGCGGTTCAAAATCGAGGTGCTGTCTTCCAACCCAACCGGCGTCGGCGGTTTTAAAGAAGTGGTCGCTTTAATTGCCGGTAATGGGGCCTACAGCCTGTTCAAGTATGAAAGCGGGACCCACCGAGTCCAGAGGGTTCCGGTCACCGAGTCGCAAGGCCGCATCCACACCTCCGCAGTGACCGTGGCTATCCTGCCTGAGGCCGAAGATGTGGACGTGGATATTAAACCAGAGGAAATTCGGGTCGATGTTTTCCGATCATCAGGGCCGGGCGGGCAAAGTGTAAATACTACCGACTCGGCCGTCCGCGTGACTCACATCCCCACCGGATTAGTCGTCACCTGCCAGGATGAAAAATCTCAGCACAAAAATAAGGCCAAGGCCATAAAAATCTTACGGGCGCGGCTGCTGGATCTGATGAACAAAGAGCAACAGGATAAAATCTCCTCTGACCGAAAAACCCAGGTGGGCTCGGGAGACCGGTCGGAACGCATCCGAACCTACAATTTTCCGCAGAGCCGGGTCACGGATCACCGAATTGGATTAACCCTTTACAAATTAGAGTCTATCCTGGCTGGGGAACTTGAGGAGCTAATCCACCCCCTGATCACTCATTTTCAGGCTGAAATGCTTAAGCAGGAACACTAACCAGGCATGGACAGAGCCTGGACCATTCTGGAACTGATCCGCTGGACCACCGGGTATCTTAAGGATAAAGGCATTGAATCGCCCCGGACGGACGCCGAATTACTATTGGCCTGCGTGCTTAAGAAACAGCGGCTGGATCTCTATTTAAACTACGACCAGCCGTTGACCGGGGAGGAACTGGCTCAGTTTAAGGCCGCGCTGAAACGACGGGCCGGGCGGGAGCCGCTTCAATACATCACTGGTGAACAGGAGTTCTGGTCTCTAACCCTGAAGACCACTCCGGCGGCCCTCATCCCCCGGCCGGAAACCGAGGTGCTGGTTGAGGAAGCACTGGCCATGGTCAACCATATCTCATCTCCATTGATCTTGGACCTGTGCACCGGAACCGGGGCCGTGGCCTTAGCCCTGGCTCGGGAATTGCCTGAGGCAATCATCTTTGCCTCCGACATCTCCTTGGCCGCCCTTAGTTTGGCCAAAGAAAACCTGATTAGGAATGGTCTTGACGGGAGAGTCCATCTGGCGCTGGGAAACGGTCTGAGCATCTTCCGGCCAGAAGCCAAGTTGGACCTGATTACGGTCAATCCGCCTTACATCCCGACTTCAGCCCTGGCCCTGCTCCCTCCTGAAATACGTCATCACGAACCGGCTATCGCCCTTGACGGCGGCAAGGATGGATTAGACTTCATTGTCGAATTTGTTCACGCAGCCGCGGCCCGACTACACCCCGGCAGCGGAGTGGTCTGCGAAATCGGCGCCGATCAAGCCGATATGGTTGTGGACCTGGTGGCGATAACCGGGTACTATGAAGGAACTCGAACCAGAAAAGACTATGCCGGCCGGGATCGGGTGGTTTGTTTCACCAAAAAATTTGACGATTATTATCAGTAAGCCTAAGGCCATAACCGTTGGGCTTATTTTTTAGGAAGGTTCACATGCCTGAAATCGGTTTAGTCGCCGGCACGGTCTTCTATGGGTTGGATTTGTTCAGCCGCCAGGGTCAAAAACAGACAATCGAGACTCAATTCGGACCAAGCCAGGTCATCATCACTGAACATGTGGTCTACATTCCACGCCACGGCCTTGATGCTCAAAAGTACATTTTTCCGCACGAACTGAATCACCGGGCCAATATGACCGCGCTCAAGAGCCTGGGCATTACAGAAGTGGTGGCCGTCAATTCCGTGGGCAGTCTCAAAATCGATCTGCCGCCCGGGACGATTGTCGTCCCCGATGACTATATTCTTTTATATCCTGTGCCGACCACCATCGCTGATACCGCCCGCCACCTTCCCCCCCGGCTCAGTTCCGGCGTCCAGTCTAAGATCTTGGACGCGGCCGGGAAAAAACTGATCCCGGTGATCCACGGCGGCGTCTACTGGCAGACTTCCGGCCCCCGTTTTGAAACCAAAGCGGAAATTCGCCTGATGAAAAATTTCGCCGACTTAGTGGGCATGACCATGGCCTCAGAAGCGATAGTCGCCCAGGAGGTGGGATTGGAGTACGCGGCCATCTGTTCGGTAGACAACTACGCCAACGGTTTAATCGACACGCCGTTGACCGAGGCCCAAATTCGACAGGCCGCGCTCAAGAATTCCGACCTGATGATCACCATTGTCTCTGAGTATCTTGGCCGCGGGCTGACCACAGTTTAATCAGGCTGGATATTCATGTTGTTTCGTCACATCTGCCCGGAGGAGTTATACCTTGAACGGTCATTATTGCCCCTTTGAGAGGTGACATGGCTGCCGGCCACTCGTTGAAGACAACAAGCAACCTGTAACTAGTCTTTCCTCCTTTTCGCCTTGATTGGATTCACTTGAGCAGCGTCAACCGTTAAAGGAGTTGGTTGATCAACTTTTTGTATTCCAATCCGCTTTATCAGCACAATTGCTGCGGGCATCAAATTCAGATCATCAGGACCGGTACTTATGTTTGCTCCATCAAGCCCAAACTCAAGATAAATTGCCCATAAACCTTCATGTATTCCTTCTTTTTTAATCAAAAATTTTGTGATTTCTCTATGGTCGAATGCATAGTTGAGGACTTCCGCCATACGTGTATTCCCTCCCGGTTACTCGCCTTTTGAATTAATGGCCTGGCAGATGGTGCATAAAGATTAATGTTATTTGAAATTTTATCGGTGAATCTTTGTTCAAGTTCTCGGCATAAGTAGGAATGATATTCTTCTGCACCTATCCTGGTGGCTATGGCTGTAATTAGGAATTGATTTAGGCTGGTCCCATCGCATTCCGCCATTTGGGCAGCTCTTTTATGCAAGCTGCGTGGTATCCTTAAAGCAATTTTGCCGCTATAGTTTTGATTCAATGCCGGTGGAGGAATTTCAAGGCCCTGGTCCAGCGAAGCCTGAATCCAAGATTTCGCCGCTTTTTCTAAATTATTAAAAGCCTCAGTCGGGTTTTCACCCTGGGCAAAGCATCCAGGAAACTCTAATAGTTCAGCCGAAAACCTCCCATCCTCTTCCGGTAATAAGGCTCTTGAATATGGTTCTTTCAAATAATCTTCCGGTTTCTTCTTCATATATCGTTACTCCTCAAGAATTTCTTCAAGGTCAAAAATATCTTGTTCAAGTTGGTCTAAGATATTTTCAGCCGTAAACCTGGTCATTGGGCCGGGAGGTTTGGAATACTGATTGGGCGGCTTCTAGGCAAGAGATCGCTTAGATAGTTTGGCTCATGACCTCGATCAAAAAGCCTTCTCCCTAGCGACTTTGCGAGCCTCTGTAATTCTACGGAACGGATATTATTCGGCTTCGACCGTAATGCATCAAGCTTATTCTTTACCTTACGTAGTTTCTCCTTATCCATAATATCACCAGCGATATCACTTTTCAACATATCATTTTTTATTTCTTTGAAAAAATTGAAAACAATAGCCCGAAATTAAGACTTAGCACCTAAGAACTGTAGTCAACCCAAAACAATACGCATATCGGGCGGTTTGACACCCTAGTGGGAAACGCGGCGCATGAAGATACGGACCGACCCGGATTTGAACACGGGATCCATGGCTTGTTCAAACATAGACTCCTGGGCAGGGGTGATCTGGTACTTCCGCCGTTCTCCCGGCCCAATGTAGACATAATCTATGCTCCATTTCTTCAGAAGATCGAGAACCGCCGCCACTGAAGCCGGGTTATAAAGGGCGGTCAGCGCCTCAGGGCGTCCTCCGGCCATCCAACCGTAGTCTTTGCCCCGCCATTGGACCTCGTGCCCGTCCCATCCCAATAACGTCGGGCGGCCGGTGTAGACGCTGATCAGGTCGGAATCAAAGGTGTAACTGGCCCCCTGCATTTGAGCGATGACCGCCTGGGGTGAGGTGTTCTGAAAAACCCACTTGACCGCGCCCATTTCATCCGGGTTCCACCTTTCCTGATGTTTGATGGCGTTGAGAGTCAATACCGGTGAAGAAAATCCGGCCGTCACGTTGTGAGTTGCCGCCACGGAATAGATCAGACATAGACCAATCAGGACAAAATTAACCCAATTAAGGAATATCCCCCGGCCGCGGCGCCACTCCGTGACCATGACGAAGGCTGTGGCTACTCCCAGCAGCAGCCAGGCTTGATAGTAGAATTTAAAAATCGTGTTCATCCGATTAGAAAACTGGTCATGAATGAACACAAATTCCGGGATATAAATCAGCAGGAAACCCAATCCGGCCAGGATCAAGGCAAAATCGCGGGCCGGTTCCAGGCGTGTCGCTGAATTTTTGACCACCCTTCCTTCCGAGTTTTCTGACCGGCCCCCGACGTCCCCCTGTTTCGGCCAGAGCAGAGTGATCACCGCAGCCAGCAATACACCCGTAACCAGCAAAGTATATGGCTGGTGCCCCCACCTCTCGAATATCATGGCCGGCACCCCGGTGAAATCCTGAGATGGCCAAATGGCCGCCAACCGGCTTCGTCCCGAGGCAGTCTTAAGAAACCAAACCGCATGGCCGAGAATGAACAAGGCGGGCACACCCAGGATCACCAGGGTGGTTAGCCCCAGGCGCTTCCAGGCCGGTTTTGTTTCAATCCAGGCGCGGCAAATCAACACGGCCGGCCCCACAAAGAGCGGCCCCAGATACAGCAGGAGTTGTTTGATGCTGGTCGGGTTAAACAAGTTGGGCAAGAGGCCCTGATACTGGCTCTGGGAGGTAATCAAATAGGGCAAGTAAAGGACTAAAGCAACCAGAATGACCAGGGCGGCAAAAAATGCGGTAGAGGCTAATACCCCTCCCCCGGTTGTTTCCTGACCGGAAGGGAGAAACTGCTTTAAGGCCAGGCCGAAACTCACGGCCAGGAGAAGCCAATAAGCTGGAAAATCCCAGGTATTCATAGGGATTAGGGCCCCAACGCAAAGCACGATTAACCACCAGCCGGACTGGTTCGCCGGAATGGCCGACTTAAGACGACGCCAATTCGTGGCCGGGTAGGACCAAATTCGGTTTTCCTCATTAGCCGAAGTCAAACTCGCTGCTTCCGGGGTGCCTTTGTAGAGAAAAATGTTCAATGCCAGTGCCGTGATCAGCAGAACAAAGGGCATGGCCAATAGATGAGGGTGAGTATCGCCCAAGATGTAACTAAAAATAGGGAATTCATCGATGACTTCCAGGTGCCGGCCGAGAGCATCACTGTCACTGATCACCCGGCTGCTCGGCCACCACCAATAACCCACCGTATTTTTCTGTTGCAGCCAATCCCAAACCCCCGACAAGTTACCCATCAAAACCACACAAGTCGTGGTTAACAAGCCGGCACTGACAGCGATCGGGATAACCCGAGCAGATGATAATTTTCTCGGTGAACCGGGTCGTTCCGTCCCTTCCAGGGCGACCAGATTATATCCTATCCCGAACGTGCCCAGGCACAGCAGGCCAAACCAACAGGCCTGACCAACGTTGTAAGCCATCTCCGGGACCAGGCCGGCCAACCGGCCCAAAGTCGTTATGAGCCAATATCCTAAGTAGTAATAACTGATGGCATAACCATTAAGCCAGGGATCATGGGGCGGGTAATCCGGGCTGTTCCAGATCCCGTTCATAAACATTAAATCCATGGGCTGTTCAGTATGACCAACGCCGGGATCGTAGGCCCGGACCAGGGCCCATAGAGCGAAGGCGACTAAAAACACGGCCTCATAGACCAAAACCAAAGCGGGACTCGGTCTCACCTCCAGATCCCCGGGGCGGCGCTTAAAGATGCCCCACGGCCAGACCGGTCCCCCGACCATGACGCAGATGACGCCCAAAATCAGCACGGCCAGCCATGCTCCCCATCCAGTATTCTTTAATAGACCGTAACAGGTCCCGAACCAGAGAATCAACC
>JADFYA010000078.1 GCA_015233285.1 Deltaproteobacteria bacterium
CTGAGAAAATTGCCAACGCAATCATTTTGGTACATCAACTCACGAATTGTGGAACGTTACTTCTCGATTCTAAATTCACGACCGGGTCTCGACATTGGCTTGCGTCTGGCTTAAGTTAATGACATTGGGTTACGTGTTACGACTTGCAGGTGTAGGTTGCCGGGCCGCGAGTTATGGATTAGTCTAAAGGATGCAGTCCCGGCCGGGTATATGTTACCCCGGGAAGTGTTTATAGAAATCACCTCTTGTTCCCACATAACGAAACAAGATGATTTTTCCCTTTCTATCAAGCTCGACACCGACCCGGTAATTGGCAAAACGGAGACGATAGCAGGAGGGCCATCCCGTAAGTTTCTTTATATTTGTTAACTTAAATGGATTATCTATTCCGGAGTGATGTTCTTCAAGAAATTCTGCAATCGTTTTGCGGACCTCAGGATCAACATGGTGAAAACTTTTGTAAAATGTAGGCATGATTTTCATTTGCCACATATTATCGGCAGCCATACTGGTCAAACCAGGCCTTCTTTTCTTATCTTATCCAGGAAGTCGGCAATAGTCAAAGCCTGTTCGTCGCGATCAACCCGCTGGGAATACTTGATCGCCTCGGCCAGTTCTTCATCCTCAACGTAAGGGATATCCCGATCTTGCAACTCATCTGGTTCTTGAATGATTTTAACAAATTCAGCCGGAAGAGTTTCCAGGAAAGCTAACACCTTCCGGGCCAACTCCTGGTCGTATAGTTCGAGCCTCAACGAAGTCATACTGTTTCCTTGGTGAATAAGGTTTAATCCATGACTTACTAATTTCATTATATCCCAAGGCCGCTTGGTTGACAAGAGGTATCTATAGGTGTGTTGCTAGACCTGGAGGCGTACTTTACATGATTTAATCCAAATTGGCAGAAGTTAATACTGGAGGAAATATGAGATATGTCGGCTTGCATGAATATGTTAAAACTGCCCTTAAAGTGGCTGAGTATCAAAAGGATGCTGAAGTCGGTTGTGTGGTGGCCACGGTGCCGGTCCTTCCAGGATGCATGACTCAGGCCGACAATTTTGAAGAGGCCCGGGACAACCTGATTGATGCGATAGAACTCTGGGTTACGGTGGGATTGAGGGAGGGGGAGGAGATGCCGGAGGTGAATGGGGTCCGGTTAGCCACTTCGGTAGAAAGGTTGGAGAATCCCGCAAACACCGGAGGTGCGGCTTATGCATAGAATTGGGCCGTGTTCCAGAGATGAGCTTATCAGAAAGCTTAAGAGCCTAAGCTTTATTGGACCATTCAGCGGCGGCAGACACAGTTACATGAAGCGAGAGCATTATAGATTGACAATCCACAACCCCCATGGGAAACAGATCTCTTCGCAATTTATCAAAGAATTGTTGAAGCAAGCGAATATCTCCCCGGAAGACTGGCTGAATGTTTGACCTATCCAGCGGATATAATTCACTGTAAGTTGAAGAAACCATGTGGCGACGCGTCATGCTGCAGCTTTTTTCATAAATTTAGACACTCTTTCCCCTATCTTTTCTTTCCTCTTGACATTTTCCTCGAAGTATGATAACATTCATCTCCTAAATCAAGATAACATTCGTTTTGATACCAATGTTTCAAATTAATTCTTGAATATTACGCGGATATCTCATTCGGCCCTAATCTGCGCAAATCGGTTCAATCTGCGGATTAAGAGGGTAGGGCTGGTGTTTCCCGGCTAAGGAACACCGGTTGCATCTTGTATATGACCGCAAACAGGAGGAAAAAATGTTGGGTGATCCGGATTCAGCCAAAATGGTGGTCAGACCTGATGTGAATAATTTAAATACCAACAGAATCCCGTCGGGCAGGTGCGAGACGTGTGTCTATTTCCATCCGGCCGTCAGGCAATACGGAGGTGAAGGGGATTGTCGGAAAAACCCGCCGGTGATCTCTACCTTCGGCACCAGTGCGGTTAACGATCTGGGTGACAGATGGGCTCGGGTGGCGAAATCCGACTGGTGCGGCAATTATGTGGATAAACCGGATCTGACGCAAGACAGCCGGGTTCGCCAGGCCAGAACCTAACGGACAAACAAATCAGTGCTTAAATATCGTTCTCCGGTGTCGGGCAGGATAACCACAATCTGTTTTCCCTGGCTCTCGGGCCGCCGGGCGATTTCCAAAGCCGCCCAGGTGGCCGCACCGGAGGATATGCCGCACAAAATCCCTTCCCATTTCGCCATATCTCGGGCCGTCTCGATGGCCTGGTCATTACTCACCGGAATAATCTCATCAATGATTTGGGTATTCAACACCTGGGGCACGAATCCGGCTCCGATGCCTTGAATCTTATGGGGCCCGGGTTTCCCGCCGGACAACACGGCAGAGGCGGCCGGCTCTACCGCCACAGCCTTGAAACTCGACTTCCTGGCTTTGATCGTCTCGGCCACTCCGGTAATAGTCCCGCCGGTGCCGACTCCGGCCACAAATATATCCACCCCGCCTCCCGTGTCGGACCAAATTTCCTCGGCCGTGGTCCGGCGATGGATGGCCGGGTTGGCCGGGTTGGCGAACTGATTGGGCATATGGGCCTGGGAGGTGCTTTCCAGTATCTCTTTAGCCTTGGCTATGGCTCCCTTCATCCCTTCCGGACCCGGAGTCAGGACCAGTTCCGCCCCTAAATGTTTCAGCAGTGCCCGTCTTTCCAGGCTCATCGTCTCGGGCATAGTCAGGATAAGCCGATACTTTTTGGTGGCGCAGACAAAGGCCAGGCCCACCCCGGTGTTGCCGCTGGTCGGCTCCACAATCGTGCTGTCGGGGCTGAGCAGTCCCAGGGTCTCAGCCGCCTCAATCATGGATACGGCGATGCGGTCCTTGACGCTGCCTAAGGGGTTCAAAGATTCCATTTTGGCCAGGACGGTGGCTCCCAGACCCTGAGTGAGATGATTTAACCTGACCAATGGGGTCCGGCCAACGACTTTGGTCACATCAGCAAACATGCCTGTCATGTCAATCCCCTTTCTTTTGGTTGGTAGATCGATGGTGATTGCTCCCAATGTAGACCAGTTCGGGCCGCTTCAGCATCACTTTGGTATCGGGAGGGACGCTTTCGGTTAACCAAACATTGCCGCCGATGATTGACCTGGCCCCGATGACCGTCTCGCCGCCCAAGATAGTCGAGTTGGCATAGATGATGACGTCATCTTCGATAGTCGGGTGCCGTTTCTTGTTTTTGAGCTTTTCTCCGGCATCCCGCGGCAAGGATAACGCTCCCAGGGTGACGCCCTGGTAGAGCCGGACCCGCTCTCCTATTTCGGAAGTCTCGCCGATGACCACGCCCGTCCCGTGATCGATAAAGAAGCTTTCTCCAATCACCGCCCCAGGATGGATATCAATCCCGGTATGGCTGTGCGCGTACTGGGTCATAATCCGGGGGATGATGGGCACGTTCAGCCGATGCAGGCAGTGGGCCATGCGGTAGACGTTGGTGGCAAATAATCCCGGATAACTAAAGATGACTTCGTCATAACTCCTGGCCGCGGGATCACCCTCCAGCGTGGCCCGAATATCCTTGCCCAACACCTCTCTCAGGTTAGGCAAACATTGCAGGAACTCCAGAGCCAACCCATGGCCCAGGTCATTGCAATGGGATGATGGCTGGGTGTGGCGAAGGCAATCATGCTGAATAGACAAGACAATTTGCCGGGCCAGAGTTTGAAACAGGTCCGTTGCTTCCTGACCCAAGGAGTATTCCAGATTGACCGCATCGAGTCGGTTCTGGGTGAAGTATCCCGGAAAAAGGATCCGTCTGGCCTGGTGAATGATTTGAATGACTATTTCCCGGGAAGGAATAGGTGCATAGCCCACGTGGTCATAACAGGCTTCCGTGTTGCAGGAAGAAACCAGTTTATGGATTACCTCTGGAATTCTCTCATAATATTCGTTTACTGTTTCCGGGTGTTGAATGCACTCTTTGGCCAGGCAGATGTCCTTTATCATGGCTGGTTATCCTTTCCGATCAGAAAGATGCCGTAGGTGGCCAGTAAATTGGGCAGAAGATTGATAATGCTTCCCTGTTGTTCATGATTGGGAGTCCTGACAGCCACCTCGCGCAGGATGCGGAATCCGGTCTTTCGGGCGAAGGCCCTAAAATCTTCTATGGTAATCACCCGGATGTTGGGCGTGTCGTACCATTCATAGGGCAGTTGGGGAGAGATAGGGGCGCGGCCGGTCAGCAGCAGTTGCAGCCGGATCGTCCAGTGACTAAAATTGGGGAAACTGACGATGCCCTTTTTCCCAATGCGCAGCAAGGATTTGATTAACCGGTCGGGTTCATAGACCTGCTGCAAGGTTTGGCTGAGAATAACATAATCAAAAGCCTGATCGGGGTAGTCCCGGACTTCCTCGTTAATGTCTCCGTGGATAACCGACAGGCCCTTGGCCACGCATTCGGCCACCCCGGTCTCGGTTCGTTCTACGCCGGTCCCGACGACTTGTTTATGATCCCTGAGGAATCTAAGTAAATCGCCTTCGCCGCAACCGAGATCCAAGACCCGAGACCCCGGAGCGACCAGGGAGGCCACTATCCGAAGATCAAACCGGAGTTCATTTTGCTTGACATTCAAGGTAGACACGTTCCAGAAAACCTTTCACCATGGTATTTAGCCGCTCGCTGGGCAGCAAAAAGGCGTCATGACCCCAGGCGGCTTCGATTTCGCAAAAGCTCACGTCCAGGCCGTTTTTTTTCATGGCCTTGACCATGGCCTTGGACTGGTAAGTGGGGTAGAGCCAGTCGGAGGTAAACGATACGACCAGGAACCTGGCCTTAGCCAGGGCAAAAGCCGCCACGGCCGACCCTTCTCCATAGTGGTATTCCAGGTCGAAATAATCTGCCGCCTTAGTCAGGAATAACAATGAATTGGCATCGAAACGGTCCACGAATTTGGTGCCCTGGTAATGGAGATAGCTTTCCACCTGGAAGTTCGCGTCAAAATCAAAGGAGAAATCCATCCGGTCCTGGAGCCGCCGGCCGAATTTATGCCGCATGGATTCATCGGACAGGTAAGTGATATGCCCGATCATCCTGGCCAGGGCCAGGCCCAGGTCCGGTTTCGGCCCGGCGTAGTAGTCCCCGTTGTTCCAGTTGGGGTCGGCCATGATGGCCTGCCGGGCGACCTCATTAAAGGCAATGGCCAGGGCGGAATGACGGGTGGTTGTGGCCAGTGGAATGGCCGAGGCGACCATGTCCGGATACCTGACCGTCCATTCCAAAACCTGCATCCCGCCTAAGGAACCCCCAACCACGGACAAGACCCTGGTGATACCCAGATGATCCAGCAGGGCCTTTTGGGCCGTAACCATATCCCCCAGGGTGACCAGCGGGAAATCCAGGGCATAGGTCCGATTGACAGCCGGATTGATCGACGAAGGACCGGTGCTGCCCATGCAACTGCCCAGGATGTTGGAACACACCACGAAATAGAGGTCGGTGTCGATGGCCTTGCCTGGGCCGACCATGATGTCCCACCACCCCGGTTTGGGATCGTCCGGGCTGTAGTATCCGGCCACGTGGGAATCCCCGGTCAGGGCGTGGAGGACCAGGATAACATTGCTCTTGCCTGCATCCAGTTCTCCATAAGTTTCGTAGGCGATGGTCACCGGGCCGAGTTTTGCGCCGCTTTCTAAGAGCATTTCATCAGGCGGCTCGGCAAAGGTGAAGAACTTTTTTTCCACGATGCCCACTGAGACGCCGTGCTGATCATGGTCGATATATTCGCTCACATTGGTCACCGGTTTAATCGTTACATGTTGCATGTTGCAGGTTACTGGTTGCCGGTTGCCTGTTTCAGGTTGCCGGTTGCCTGTTGCCGGTTACTTGTTTATGGCTTCCAATTCAAGAATTGCCAATTATGCCCGTTTGAATCATATGTCTCGAATCTCGTGTTCTGAGGTTATTTGCTAAATGTTGGGTATATTCTTAACCAGCAACATGTAACGAGCAACGAGCAACTTGTAACGAGAATCTATTTTTCCAGATACCCTAAGGGCATGATATAGAGTGGGACCTGGCTTTTGGTCAGGCCGAGTCCTTTGCTGATTTCGTCTGCCTTAATGTTTGCCACCAGGCAGGTGCCGACTTTCTTAGCGGCCGACATGAGATAAACATTTTGGGCGATGGCCCCGGCCGTAGAGTGGCCAAAATTCAGCTTCCGTTCGTTACTTCCGGCTTTTTCCGAAACCTTGTCCAAATCCACCACCAGGACCAATATGTGGGAAGCCAGGGCCACATATTCCTGGACAGCCACCTTATGCTTCAGATCACCGGCCGAGAGGAATTTCAGCTTGCGGTTGAGCGGATCATAGAGATAGTTGCCCGTGGGCCCCAGCAGGTAGACGTCCATATACTGTTTTCCGTGGGCCGAAGGCGCGGTTCGTTTGCCGTCCGCCCGGTTTACGCCGTTACTCGCCCAGAGGATGGCGGCCAGGTCAGTGGCAGATATCTCCGCGGTCTTGTACTTCCGGGTCGTCTGGCGCCGCTCCAGGGCGGTGTACAGGTCAAAGTTGGCCAAGGCGGGACGTTCAGGCAGGACGATGTCTTTACTTTCCTGGGCCCAGGCCGGGGCGGCCAGAAGAAGTATTAACGCGAGGATTAGCATTTGAGGTACATAGTTTTTCGTGGTCATTATTCTCCTCCCAATGAAATTACGATTAGTTGACGGCTTTTTCCGATCCGGCTCATTTGAGGCACGTATTTTACCACAGAAAATGATAAGCCGTGACAAAAAAAATGATTCACCGGCGGTTTATCTAGTAATTCAATAGAGTTTTGGTAACGAGGGACTCTGAAGGGGACCCCTAAAAGGCTCAAGGCCGGAGCTTCCACCCCAGCCTTGATTTTACGCTTTCGTTTCTGTTTTTCGTTTTTCGGTTCCGGCTGTGACATTGATACGTTTGGTACGACTACACTGATTGACTTTAAGCTTAATGTCCATGAGTTGCTGTTGTTCGTCTCCGGTTTGACCGTTTTGACCCGGTTTTGAGGCGGTTATTCCACCAGGAGGGTCAAGGCGGCGGCAGTGTCGCCCGCGGCGCATCCGGCGAAAAGGCCGTAGCCTCCGCCCAGGATGATTAATTCTTCGATCATTTCGGCAATGCACCGACCGGCGGTGGGGCCTTGGGGATGGCCGAAGACGAGGGAGGAGCCATAATTGTTGACGATTTTGTCGTCGATTTTCATCATCTTGTTCATATAGACATCATTGACGGCAAAGGGATTGTGGGTCTTGACGGCCTTCAGGTCGGCCACTTTCAAACCGGCCATGTCTAAGGCCATTTGGGCGGCCGGGACGACAGCCGCGGCCATAAAGCCCTTTTTCGCTCTGGCGTAGCCATAGGACAAGAGTTTGACTGTGATATTCTTGTCTTTGCTCAGCTCCTGAGCTTTTTCTTTGGTCGTGACGATGAAACCGGCATTGCCGTCGGCCGGGTGGGTCTGGGCGCCAAAGGTGATCACGCCGCCGGGCAGGGCCGGCCTTAATCCGGCCAGTCCCTCGGCCGTGGTAGGGAACACGCCCTCATCGGCCTCGACCGTTACCGTTTTCTTGCCCATCTTCAGATCTAACGCGACCATATACCGTTTTTGGAAGGCCCGGTCATTGGCCAGACCATCGGTATATTGCTGATACCGGCGCAGGGCCATGGCATCGCATTCTTCCCGCGTAATTCCGGCTTCTTTGGCCACGTTTTCAGCCGTATGGATCATGGCGTTCTTGGCCCAGGGGTCGTTGCCGAAATTGTCCATCAGCCAGTTTTCGTGGATGACCTGGCCGCCCGGTCCCACCGGATTGGGGAAAACCATGTGCGGGCCATTGGAGCAGCGGTCGGCTAAGGCGACCAGGATGTTGCCGTACATGCCCTGGTCAACCGCGGCCGCGGCATATCCGATGGCCGTAGTCGAGGTGGCGCAGGCCTGGCTGAAGATGGGGCCGCTGACTCCTTCGGCGCCGATCATGGCCGCCAGCCAGGGGGTGCCGTAAAAGCAGGCCGGCTGCGGGATGGTATAGCCTAGGAAGACGCCGTCAAATATCTTGGGGTCCAATTGACGCTCGGACATGGCTTTCTTAATGGTATTGGCGCACAGGACAATCGCGTTTTCATTTTGAAGACTCCCCTGCCAGCGGCAAAAGGGGGAAGACCAGTATCCGCCGGTCGGGATATATGCATTCTTAAACTTTGACATAGTAATTCCTCCTTCAAGAATTCTGATGAGATCTATGAGAATTTAATGATGTTTTATGGTTACTTCTGGTCACTCCATTTGCCGTATTTGACCCGGAGTTCCCGGTGTAGGATTTTCCCCGTGCCGGTTCGGGGCATTTCTTCTTCTTTAATGAAGTCCACGGTCTTGGGCTTTTTGTATCCGGCGATTTTATCTTTGCAGTAATCCATCAGCTCTTGAGCCAGGTCCGGGGAACCTTCGGAGGCGGCATGGAGAATGACCACGGCTTTGACTGATTCGCCCCATTTGGCATCCGGAATACCGATCACGGCCACATCCTTGACCTTGGGGTGGGATCCAATGACATTTTCCACTTCCGATGGATAAACATTCTCACCCCCGGTGATGATCATGTTCTTTTTTCTATCCACCAGGGTGTAGAATCCTTCTTCGTCCTTGTAAGCCATGTCGCCGGCGCTGAAATACTCACCCCGGAAGGCCTCTTTGGTCGTCTCGGGTAGTTTCCAGTATTCGTTGAAGACCATGGGCGTCTTGGAATAAAGTTCGCCCACCTGGCCGACGGGGACCTCCTGACCGGTGTCATCCAAGATCTTGATCTGATCCGTGCCGACGATTTCCCGGCCGATGGAGCCGAGCTTTTTCAATTGATCTTCCGGCCGGAGCAGCGTGACCAGGCCGGCTTCGGTGGACCCATAGGCCTCGAACAACTGGGAGTTCTTAAAGTATTCCATGATGGCCAGTTTGGTGTCTTTTCTCACCGGGGCGGAAGAACACATCAGCTTGTGGATGGCGCTGACATCGTATTGGTTCTTAACCTCGTCGGGCAGGGCCAACATCATGATATAATGGGTGGGCACCAGCGAGGTAAAGGTGATTTTCATTTCGGACAAGGTCTTCAGCAGATGCTCCGGGTCGAAACTGATCATGTTGTAGACGCACACCGCGCCGTAGGTATAAGTAAACACGAAGGAATAATAGATGGAATTGATGTGGCACATGGGCATGACCAGTAGACCGGTATCATCGCGCGTAAATCCCAGTTCGGCGATGTTTGTCAGGTACTGGGCAATTAAGCTTTCGTGACTTCGGACCACTCCTTTGGGTTTACCAGTGGTGCCCGAGGTGTACATGATTATCCAGATGTCTTCGTGGTTAACTTTGACGGGAGGTTCGTCCGGAGAGGCGTTTTTGATCAGGTCTTCGTAATGCAAATAACCGTCCGGCGCGGTTGGGCCGCCGAAGAAGATATAATTGCCGGAGGGAATGCCGGGTATCTTATCTTTTAAGGTGTTGACCCCGGACACGAATTCGCCGGCTACGATAAATGCTTTGGCTTCGGAGTTTTCCAAGATGTAATGATATTCAGCCGGAGGCATTCGGAACATGATCGGGACGCAAATAATTCCGGTTTTGGCCGTGGCGCCGTATATCTCCATCCATTCAACGGAATTATAAGCGATGACGGCGACTTTATCGCCCTTTTTCAAACCTAAATCCAGCAGGGCATTCCCCAGCCGGCAACATCGCTCATTCCATTCCTGAAACGTCATGGCCCGGTATAGATCTCGGGCGCCCAATTTGTCCGGGTACATGTAAGCTGCGACGCGGAGCAGGTCACCTACGGGCATCCATCTACTCATCTTATTTTCCTCCTGAATTGATCATGTGCCGACCTTTGCCGTCTGGTGAGAACGGTTTGTGTTGCGATATGTACTGATTTCTATTGGGTTAGCGTCTGTCAGGTTAAACTATAAGTGCGTCGATGTCAAGAAAAATAGCTACGCCATAGCTGTTTGGTAGCTACCAAGAAAAAAAGGACAATTGCGGAGAACGCGGGTGGCTTTTTTTATAGCCTTGAGAAGAGAAATGTGCATTTCTGGTCTGGCGGGTGTCCGGGCCGGCCTGAGTTTGTTCTATCCCGGAGTCAAAATTCTTCTGTTAAGGTGCCTGGAGTCCGGGATTGGGCGACCATCCTTGTCCAGGTGACACCGCGCACAAGAAAATAATTTGATCATCTGTATTTTAAATTTTTGGTATTAATGATATAGGTAGGCCAGAAAAGAACTGAGGGGTCATATGGACAAAATAGAAGATTTGAAAATTCAGTCGGCTAACGAACCGGATTCCGAAATAGTCCACAATCTCCTGGGGATGGAACTATACAATCAGCAGCAGGTGGACGAGGCGCGCCGGCATTTTCTCAGGGCGGTGGAGCTTAAGCCGGATTACGTGGAGGCCTGGTATAACCTGGGAATTCTCGAAAGCGAAAATGGGCTGCCCGAAACCGCCGTGACCTACTTCAACCAGGTCCTGGCCATCAATCCCCGTGTCCATGATGCCTATAATTATCTGGGTGTGCTCTATTGCCGGCTTGAGCAATGGGACCAGGCCGAATCCGCCTTTGCCAAGGCCTTTGAACTTAATCCCAAGTCCATTGGACCTCTGTTTAATGTAGCCCGGATGTACGAAAACACCGGCCGTATAGATGATGCCGTTAATATCTTTGAAGTTTTTTTGGAGACGCGGGAGGCCAACGTCCTGGTTTTAAATACGCTGGCCGGCCTCTACTTGAAGAAAGGTGATAAGCCTCGTGCTCTTAAGGCCCTGACCCGGTCCCTGGCCGTCTTTGAAAATCAGCCGGAGATGAAGGACACCGTGGTCAAATTAAAAATGGACCTGGAGCCACCCGTGGCGGCCCGGCGTCGACCCGCTTTGCCGGCCATTGCCCTGGACCCCGACTGGCCCGAGGTCAAAAAACTGCTGGGCGGAGAAGCAGGGGTGCCCACGGCCGCCAAACCGTCATCAGGGGTCGGTTCCGGGGCCGACCCTTATCTGAAGCACATTCCACAGGCGGAACGGGCGTCGAAGACGGGGATGAACATCCTGATCATGGGTGACTTTGACGTGGCCAAGGGGCTTTCTTCTTTAATGCGGGCCATCAACCGGTACACCATTCACCGAGCCAGGTTGATTACCTGGCATCATGACGGGCTGGATGATCCGGCCGATGTGTTGCTCGACGACTGTGACGGTGATTTTGAAGAGGCCGGCCGGCTGGTTCAGCTCGCGGATTTTTTTCATTTTGGGCGGCAGATATTTAATTTTCCGGGAGTGGATTTTAATGTGCTGGTTCAGCCTCATAATGCCTTGATCCAGTATTTTGGGCCGGAACTGGTCAACGAGGGTCCCCGGATCTATGAATATCACAGGAAAACAGGGCTTAAGGCCGTCGCTCCCTGGGACTGGTCGGCCCATTCTCGGGTGCCTCTGGCCTATTATCATGTGTCACCCCTGATGATTATGGAGGAGGATTATCTCGCTCCGGCTCCGGTAGACGAGACCTGGCGGATTCGACATTTTCCCTACAACCGGCAAGTTGACGGGACTGACCGGATATTATCCGCAGTTGACCGGATCAAAAAAGATTACCCGGTCGAGCTGGAAATCCTGGAAGGTGCTGCCGCCTTGACCAAGATTAAGAAAACCCCGCGAGCGCATCTGGTCATAGGCTCCCTGGCCGCGGGAAGTCCGAGTCACCAGGTGGTGTC
>JADFYA010000079.1 GCA_015233285.1 Deltaproteobacteria bacterium
GATCGAATCTGCCCGCCCCAGGATCAAAGCGACCGTGACCATCATGCAAGGGTGCAACAATTTTTGCACTTATTGTATCGTCCCCTACGTCCGAGGCCGAGAAATCAGCCGCCCCAGCCAGGACATTTTAGATGAGGTGACCGGTCTGGCCTCATCGGGTGTGGCTGAGGTGACGCTACTCGGCCAAAATGTCAACTCCTACGGTGTGGGGCAACCGGATTCAATCTCATTTCCCGAATTGCTTAAACGGGTGGATGCCATCCCAAACCTGCTTCGGCTCAGATTTACGACGTCTCACCCTAAAGATCTCTCGCCTGAGCTAATCGCCACTTACGGCACACTTAAGACCTTGTGCGAGCACATCCATCTCCCTGTCCAGACCGGATCAGACCGGATATTGAAGATGATGAACCGAAACTACACGATCGAATGGTACTTAAACATTATCAAAGCACTCCGCCGGCAATTCCCGACCCTGGCCATCACCTCCGACGTGATTGTTGGCTTTCCCACTGAAACGGCGGCTGATTTTGACAACACCATGGCTTTAATCGAGGAAATTCGCTTCGACAGCCTCTTTTCATTCTGCTATTCAGATCGGCCTGGAACAAAGGCGACCCGTCTTCCGGAAAAAATCCCTTTTGAAGAGGCGGCTCGGCGTCTAGCCATCCTGCAAGACCGTCAAAAAGAAATCACTATAGAAAAAAATCAGGCCCTGGAAGGCAGTGAGGTGGAGGTATTGGTCGAAGCGCGAAGCAAAAAATCCGACTCGATGCTTCAAGGCCGGACCAGATCCAATAAAGTGGTTAACTTCATGGGGTCCCCGGATTTGGTCGGACATACCGCGATGGTTAAGATTTTGGAAGGTAGACCCAATTCCCTTTTGGGGAGGCAGGTCGAATAGGGGTTAACCACGAAGGCCCGATGCCTAATTATATCTTCGGAAGAAATACGTTGTACTCCTGCGCCAACCCTGCGTCCTCTCCAACTAGGCTTCTAAACTGACCGATTTAAAGCCGGTCCGCCAAGAGGCCGATACCCGGAAATGTTATCATTGGTTTTTTTAGAAAACTGTTGACTCGACCATAACGGTCGGAGTATGCTCCACCCAAGTGCCAAAACGCCTATTGCCGACGGGAGTAGCCCAAATGATCAAAATGGTCGTATCCGCATTAAATATAGATCCTTTTACCAACAGTCCCATAGTCATTTTAAAGGAAGACGGGGGAGACATCTCGGTTCCCATTTGGATCGGCCTGCTCGAAGCGACAGCCATTGCCAGTGAGCTGGAAAAAATAAAGTTTTCCAGGCCGATGACCCACGATTTACTTAAAAATGTCCTTGATTATTTCCAGGTGGATGTTTCCCGGGTTGAAGTCTGCGACCTCAAGGAAAATACATTTTACGCCTCTATTTTTCTTATGGTGAATGGCCATGAGGTCTCGATAGACGCCCGGCCTTCGGATGCGATAGCCCTGGCCTTAAGGTCTGACGCACCGATCTACGTGACGGAACAAGTGATTATGAAATCCCGAAGTATTGACATGTCGGCTAAAGAAGAGATCAAAACCGAAGAAGCTAAAAAGTGGACGGAAATACTTGAAAGCCTATCACCCGAAGATTTCGGGAAATATAAGATGTGAAATTTCACCGATAAAGAGGTGCCGCCACGGATTACCGAGTTATTCCACCTGCCTTCCCCGTCTCCTCGAATTATCTCATGGCCAGGTCTGCTTAACCAAATGTGATCTCGACATGCGCCCAATTGCCTGACTCGGGGTCTCGCTCCCGCAATCATCCTTTTCACTCTTTAATCAACTCCTTGGGGCTAATATGATTGATCTGCACACCCATAGTTTCTTCAGCGACGGCGTCCTCGGCCCGATGGAATTGATTCGGCGGGCGGAGGTTAAGGGCATTCGTTATCTGGCCATTACCGATCACGCCGACCCTTCCAATTTGGATCATATTATTCCACGGATTACCCAGGCGGCTCAGGCAGCCAACCGCCATTGCAATATTCGAGTCATCCCCGGAGTAGAGTTAACCCATGTCCCTCCGGCCATGATCGCCGAACTCTCAAGGCAAGCCAGACAACTGGGCGCCGCCCTGGTGGTCGTCCACGGCGAATCTCCGGTCGAACCGGTGGCACCGGGAACAAACCGGGCGGCCATTGAATGTGGGGTGGACATTTTGGCCCATCCCGGGCTTATCGCGGCGGAAGACGTTGAACTGGCAGCCCGGAATGGGGTTTATCTGGAGATTACGGCCCGTGGCGGACATAGCCTGGGCAATGGACGAGTGGCGAGCCTGGCCAGAATTCATCGGGCCAAGCTCCTGATCAATACCGATAGTCATGCTCCCGGCGACCTGATTGATCGAGCTTTCGCCAAGGTGGTTGCCCTGGGGGCAGGTTTGTCCGAAGCCGATTTTGAGGAGATTATGAATTCGGCTGAAGAATTGGCCAAAAAAAAGCTTAAAACGATCTAGACGCTCCTTACTTGCTCTGCTCCTTGACCATCTCTACTTCCAACGTGATGAATACGTCATCCCCAATCATCACCCCGCCGGTCTCCATCGTCTTGTTCCAGGTTATCCCGAAATCTTTCCGGTTGATCTTGGTGTAGGCAGAAGCACCCCGCCTGATCCCGCCCCAGGGATCCTTAATTTCATTCGAGAACTCTTCTACGTCGAGGACGACCTCGCGGGCAATTCCATGAATGGTCAGGTCACCGATTACCTCTAATTTTCCCATAGATTTTTTCATAACTTTTTTCGACACAAAGGTCATCGTTGGGAATTTGGCTACATCGAAAAAGTTGGCGCTCTTCAGGTCTTCATCACGCTTATCCACGCCGGTGGAAATTGAAGCGGTATCGATAGTGACCGTCAGATTGGATTTTGTAATGTCCTTGTCATCAAGTTTGATGACACCCTGTACTTTGCCGAACACACCTTTGACGTTGGAGATCATCAGATGGCGTATCTTGAACTGGATGTTGGAATGAACCGGATCGATAGTCCAGTTGGACGCCGACGCAAATGAGGGGAGCATCAGTACCAGGGAGACCATAATGACACCTGCCAGTTTAATCATCGCTCTTTCTCCTTTCCATGAGGGAAAAAAATCATCCGGACCTATTGCTCAAAAGCGGCCGGAAGTGGTAAGACTATCTTCGTCCAAATTTTGCTCATCATTTCTGAACAGGGGAACCATATGATACTGGTAGCCGACAATCTTCAAGTCACCAACCGGGTTATTGAACAAGCCTTAGCCGACATGGATCCTCATCCGATCCAAGATCTGGTTAGGCAACTCCTGGCGGCCGGGGCTGAAGCCATTGACGTTAACTCCGGCCCTTTGCCCCGTCAAGGTGAAGAAAAGATGGTCTTCTTGGTGGAGACAATTCAACGGGTGTCCCGCCTGCCGCTGTATCTGGACACGGCCAACCCCGGAGCCTTAGCCGCCGGCCTCAGGGTTTGCCGGATGCCCCCTGTGATCAATGGTTTTTCTTTAGAACCGGCCAAGCTGGAACGGATACTGCCGCTGGCTCAGGAGTTCAATTGTGATATCATCGGGTATCTTCTTTATCCCGGTGGCCTAGTTCCCGCTGGAGCCGACGAGCGGTTAAACGTGGCTGTGCAGCTTTTCCAGGCTTATCAGGAGGCCGGTCTGGATCCTGAAAAGTTGATCATCGATCCCATCGTCCCCCCTTTAATGTGGCAAGACGGACCAAATCAGGCCAGGGAAGTGTTGACCGTTATCAGACTGCTGCCCGAGCTGCTGGGCTTCCCAGTGCGGACTGTAGCCGGCTTGTCCAATCTCACCTCCGGCCTGGGACCATCACAAAAAAGACTCCATCTCGAAGAAGCTTACTTAGGCATGCTGGCTGCGGCCGGCCTGGATATGGTCCTCCTGAATGCCCTCCACCCCAGGACCATGTCCATCGCCGGGGCGTGTCAGGCCATAACCGGCTCCAAGATTTTCTCCCTGGTCGGTTGAGCTAATCAATATGCCATGTGGCGACAACAAGATATCGGAAAATAAATAATTACCCAAAGAGTGGCTGAATCAAAACGAACAAATTCCTCACATCGGTTTGCCGATATCGCGGCCTCACCGGATATTATTGTTGAGATTAGCTAACTGATCATGTTATTCTACCCATGTGGCGGAGTGATATGGAATTCTTGGATACGTTGTCTGTTTATGACCGGCTGGCCAGGAGTGGATTGCCCGATACCGCAAGCCGGGAGTTGTCTGAAATATTAAGGGACGCACTGAGGCAGCAACTCTCTGAGGTGGCGACGAAACGAGATGTGGCCGATGTCAGGCGGGACGTTGAAGACTTACGAAAAGACGTGGCATCATGCGCCACCAAGACCGATTTAGCCCAAATGCAAGTCAGCCTTATCAAGTGGAACGTTGGGATTTGCATTACCCTTGTGGGAGCCGCAATTGCCATTGTAAAACTGTCTTAGCTGAAATAGAGATCGTTTTTGGCCGGCCAAGAGCGGGACGGGAGTCTTTATACTACTACCTGATCGTATTCTACTCTCAACCCGCCACAACATAGAAGACTACTTCCGCCGGGCCAGTACATTCATTGAGCCGGAATCGGCATAAATCATCACATCCCGGTATGTTTTCAACCTCTCGATCAGGCCCGACGCAACCCCTTCCAGGCCGCCGAGTTGGGCAATTCGTTTTAGGATGAAATCCAGCCGGCAGTATTGCCCGGCCCGAGTAATGGACAGCACTTCAAATCCGGCCAGAGACAATATCTTGGATATGCTCGCCGGGGTGTAGTAGACGACGTGTTCCGGAAGCTTAAATGAAACCCACCGCCGGCCGGAAACCCTGGCCAGGAGGCCGGCCATATTCGGTGTGGTCAGGTACAGGAGTCCATCCGGCTTAAGAACCCGTTTGACCTGGTCAAGAAAATCCTGAGGGCGATAAATATGCTCGAACAGGTCCGACATGGCTACCAGATCAAACTGTTCGTTCTCAAAAGGGGCCTCGTCCAATTCCCCGCAAAAAGCAGGAAATCCCCGACGTCTGACTTGCTCGCAGGCCTCCGGCGCCACATCCAGCCCCCGGCATTCAGAAAAAATCGGCTGGGCCGCCTGCAAGAAGTAGCCGTATCCGCAACCCACGTCCAACAGCCGCCCGCCCCTAATGAATCCCTGGATTTCCCTCAGTCGCCGCTGAAAGGTCTTGACCAGTTCGGGTTCCATCGCCCCATAGTTCTGGTAGCCCACGTTGTTTTCCGAGTCACTGGTGAAATAACCCTGCGAGTAAAACCTGGTTAAGGCTGCCTCGGACGGTCTGGGACTGACAAAAGCCAGGCGGCAATCCCGGCATCTCATGATCGAGAAACCCTTGACCACCCGCCAGAGGGAATCCGGTGGACGCCCACAGATGGGGCAAGCCGCTTCTTCCCAAGATGAATATTCAGAGGCGCAGCCCGGTGTAAGCTCAAGATATCGGTCGGACATTTCCTGGGCCATCCGATGTGCGGAAAACATGGTGACGATGCGTT
This sequence comes from Deltaproteobacteria bacterium, assembly GCA_015233285.1. The sequence goes on from JADFYA010000079.1 coordinate 5,544, forward strand.
GCCGGCCGGCCTGGCCCAGTCTCTGACGCAATTCGGCATCAGACAGCAATAAACCTAATTTCTCGGCTAACCTGGAGTCATCTCCCATGGGAACAAGAAACCCCGTTTCACCGTCTTTGACCAGTTCGGGGAGACCACCGGTAGCCGTGGCCACCACTGGTAATCCGGCGGCCATCGCCTCCATCACCGCCAGAGGTAATCCTTCCCAACCCCATGAAGTTAACATGAAGACATCCGCCGCGGCCAGCAGCTCCGGCACGTCTCGACGAAATCCAACCAGACTAACCGCATGTTCCAACCGGTGCAACTTGATCAAATTCTGGATTCGGGGACGCTCCGGACCGTCACCTGCAATCACCAGGCGAGTGTCTGGAAAACCGGTTATAAGACGGGCCATAGCCTTGAGGCAGACGTCGAAATCCCTAGGGCGGTCCAGCCGACACCCCATAACCAGCAATCTCTGATCATCATTCAGGCCCAGGTCGGCCCGGCATCCGGAGTTCCTTTTCAGGGCGGCGGGAGTATGAAATTTTTCCCACGATATCCCGTTCTTAATGACCACGACCCGGCTTGAAGAAAACAACCCGGACCTGAGGACTTCCTTCTTCTCATTATCCGAGACGCATACAACCAGGTCGGTGATTGGTCCGACCAACCGTTCGAACAAATAACCGACCTTTTGTTTAAAGCCATGATAGAAAGGATAGGAAAAACCATGGATGGAGTAGACTACCGCCGGCCTGGGCTTGACCAGGGTACAGGCCAAACGGCCCCAGAAGGCCGCCCGCGCCCCATGGAAGTGAACCAGATCAAATCTCCGGCTCCGAATCAACGCGGCCAGGCGCAACAATTGCCCCAGAGGTGCCCCTTTGGTCAGGTACAGGGGTTGGAATTCCGCCCCAGTCGCGGTGATCTCATCTTCCATCACTCCGAACTCGTCGGAACTCATGGCCACAGTCAACTTAAACCGGGAACGATCCAGTCTACCGGCCAATTCCAGGACGTGGGCCGCCCCCCCGCCCCGACTGGAAGCGATGAATTCAAGAATAGACAATATCTTTTTCAAACAGAGTAATCCCGACATTAGCCGTTAATCATAAACCCGTAACCCGCAGCACATGACCCACAACACGCGACACGTAACCCGCAACGTTAAACCTATTTTCCGGTAAACTCCCGGGACAATTTAATCAGCGCCGGTTTGAGCTGGGCTATCTGCTTTTCCAAGAGGGCAAGCGTTTGTTCAGCCCCGGTGAAATCCTGACGCTGGCCCATTTTCTCCAGCTTGAGAGCCAGGTCAAAGGCCGGCATAGCCGAAAAATTTCCCACCGTTCCTTTGAAGAAATGTGCGCTATGCTCCAGTTCCGGGCCGTCCGCCCGTCTGATGGCGTCACGGATACTGTCTATACTCCTGGGATAACTATCTAAAAACATGGCCACCAGTTCAGTGACCAGTTCCGGGTCGCCGAAGACGCGGGCGATGAAGGATTTGGGATCAAACACGGCTCGTTGGTCGGCCTGCTCCGGAACGGCTTGCACTGGTGTGCCCGCCCGATGGGTCAATCTTTCAATTGTGCCAAATAAGTGCTCCGAATTAAATGGCTTAGAGATGTAAGCATCCATTCCAGCGTCCAGATATTTTTCTTTATCACCCTTCATGGCGTGAGCCGTCATAGCCACGATGGGAATGTGGCTTCCGGTTTTTTTTTCGCCTTCTCTGATAATAGCCGTGGCCTCCAGTCCGTCCATTTCGGGCATTTGGATATCCATCAGTATCAGATCAAACCGCCACTGCGCCAAGGCGGTCAAAGCTTTCCGACCATTTTCGGCTACCACGACGGAATGGTTCCGTTTATTCAGCATGACCAGGCCCAATTTCTGGTTAACCGGATTATCTTCTACGAGCAAAATGCGTAATGGTTCTTTTATCTTAGATGATGGCCGGGACTCTGTGGAGGCAGGTTCGATAATCGGGGCCGGTCGGCCTAAAGCGGCCATCAGAGCGTCGTAGAGGGCTGAAGGTCTGACCGGTTTCCGAAGATAAGCGGCTACACCCAGTTGCCGGCAACGTTCGGTTTCGTCCAGGTACCCGGCTTGAGTCAACAGCATGATGACCGCCGGAGTTACGCGGCCCTGTTCCCGAGCTTTCTCCACCAGGCTGAATCCATCCATTCCCGGCATGTGAACATCTATAATCGATAATGGAAAGCTATTTCCGGATAACTCGGCCTGAACCAAGAGGTTTAGTGCCTCTGGGCCTCCTGAAGCCGGGACTGGTTTCATTTTCCACCCTCTAAGAATTTCCTCCAGGGCATGACGGGTGGTGGCATGATCGTCCACGATCAATATCGGCAGATTTTCCACCCCCCGTGATCGAGGAAAAGGACCGGGCATAACGGTATCTTCCTGCAATCCAAAGGTGATCGTGAAATGAAACCGGCTGCCTTGCCCCGCTTCCGACTCGATCCAGATATCTCCCCCCATCATAGCTACCAGTTGAGCCGAAATGGTTAATCCCAGACCGGTCCCCCCATACTTACGTGAGACGGAATCATCTTCTTGGACGAAAGGAGAAAAGATATAGTCTTGTTTCTCCGAAGAAACACCAATGCCGGTATCGGAAACAATGAAATGGAGAACGACCTCGGAGCCGGTTTGAGAGGCCCTCTCCACCAGCAGGTGGATATCACCCGTTTCGGTAAATTTAATGGCATTACCCGTGAGGTTAAGGACGATCTGCCGGAGCCGGTCAGGATCACCGATCAATTTATCCGGAACGTCGGAATAGACTAAATAGGATAGTTCCAACCCTTTGCTCTCGGCTTTAAAGGCCAAGGTATTAATGGATTCGCCCAGGCTTTCCCGCAAGTCGAAAGCGGTTTTGACAATCTCCAGTTTTCCGGCCTCGATTTTTGAAAAATCAAGGATATCATTCAGCAAAGATAGCAGTGATTCCGCCGAAGATTTGAACATATTGATGTATTCCAACTGCTCCGGATTAGGCAGAGTATTAAGCAACAAATCGGCCATTCCGATAATGCCGTTCATCGGTGTACGAATTTCATGGCTCATGTTGGCCAAAAAGACACTCTTGGCCCGATTAGCCAACTCGGCCGCCTCTTTGGCTTTATGCAATTCAAGCTCAGCCTTTTTCCGTTCGGTGACGTCTCTGGCCACATGGACAACCTGGGTTATCCGGCCGTTTTCGTCTTTGATGGGCGAGACAGAGATATCCACAAATATACCCCGGCCGTTCCGATCATAATGGATGTCTTCCATGGCGTGTGGCTGCCCGTCGGACAAGATGTAGTGGATCGGACATTGATGTTCGCTGGTCGAGCATGATCGGGACCGGCCATGGAGGATTTGGTAGCAGGGCTGACCAATGACCTCTTCTCTGGTCACCCCCAGATCGTTTAAGAAGGTCTGATTTATTTCTATGATCTTATAGGTTGCGGCATCGATCAGACAGACTGCGTCGTGCATACTGTTGAGGATGGTCTCACTCAGCTCTTTGGACTTCTTGAGATCATCTTCCACCCGTTTGCGCTGAATGGCCAGGGCATAGCAGGCGGCCAGCCGCGACAATAGATCCAGATCGTCTCCGTGGTAGTCCCGCGTGGAATTGGCCAGGGCAATCTGTCCGGCCAGGGTCTTCCCGATCATCGCCGGGGCGGAGATGAATCGCTTGATCGGAATGTGGCCTTGCGGCACCCCGCCCGACCTGGAGTCTTGGGCCGGCTGATTGGTCAAAAGAGGGGTACGGTTAGTCAGGACCCAACCCCATAACCCGCCAAATTGGTCGAAGATTATCGTCTTTTCCGGCACCTGGCAGGAATCCCAGATGTCTCTGGTCATGGTCGGGCAGACCAAATAGCCGGTCTCTGGATGGATGTATCCGACATAGCCGAACTTGCTGTCAGTCATCTCTTTGGCCTGTTCCAAGACCAGGTAAGAGATGTCCTCGATTGACGCGGCAGTCAGGATGGCCTTGAACAGCTCGGCGATGGAGGCATTAATGTCCAGTTCCCGGGCCAGATCCTGCTCCATAGCTTTTCGCTCGGTCATGTCCCGGAGCGACACAAGAAGAGCTTTTTCGCCCTCCCATTCAGTTTCCGCAGCCCGCATTTCCACCACCAGGCGCCGACCGTTGACTTGAACAATGTCAAGTTCCGTGATGGCCCCCGCCGCCACCGGAAACCCAAATACGGCCCCGTTGATATTTGTTTCCTGCCAGCCCAAAAGGGCCACGGACGCGCGGTTGACCAACCTGATCACTCCGTGACCGTCTACAATAATGATCCCATCGCTATTATTAGCAATGATAACCCCGAGGCGAGACTCAGCAGTTCTGAGACGGCGGTTCTCTTCCCGGTGGAGATTCCGATTACCCTGCCGAGCCAGGGCATATTTGACGGCCCTGAGTAACTGGTCGCCATTCAGCCGGGATTTAACCAGATAGTCTTGGGCGCCTTTTCCTAGGGCTTGAACGGCGGTCAGGTCATCGTCCCCTCTTCCCAACCCAATCACAGCCGGGCCGGTTACCGCGGCCATGATCTTGGCCCAAATGTCGCCATCACCAACGTCAGGTAGATCAGGGTCTACGAGAAGAACATCAATATTAGACGCCTTCAAGATATCCAGACCCGAAGAGAGATTACCGGCCCAAAACATCTTAACAAGCAAATCTGATTGGCCGCTCTGAGTTTGGTCCTGAAATATTCTCTCTACTACGCCGGAAAAATCTCGGTCGGAATCCAAAAGCAGCAGGCTTACAGTTCGTTTATTCATTTTTTCTCGCCAACAATTGTATCGGTAAACCAAACCCATGACGAACACGAATTTCTCAGTTAGCGGGTCTGGCGGTTGTGGACCGGCGTGTGGGCTTCCCAGGGATGTTACCCGCTTGGAAACCAGGTGGAGGTCGGGAGCCTTGTGGCCGGCTCAAGAAACGCCCAAAAAGCTTAAGCCGCGGCTCACCTGTTCTATTGCAATGACCCAAATGGGGTGTATAATACATGCTTTGTTAAAAGATGTCATCAAGAAAGAGAATTGGGCCGAATGCCCGACGGACAAACCCGCGTTTGGTATTGCTTTACCTGATGTTTTAAGATTGGTTTCAGAATGTGACGTAATATTTTCGGATGAGGGAACAGTTCCCGTTACGGCCGCATATCATTCAGTTAATAACCCGTCAGGGAGTTAATATATGAAAAAAATTGAACGAGCTATAATGAGCGTGACCGATAAAGCCGGTTTGGTGGATTTTGCCAAAGGATTAGGCCGGTTCGGCGTGGATATCCTGTCTACTGGAGGAACGGCTAAGTTACTCCTCAATAATAACGTCCCGGTGACTGAGATTTCAGCTTACACCGGCTTTCCCGAGATGATGGATGGTCGAGTGAAAACCCTCCACCCCAAAGTCCATGGGGGCATTTTAGCCCGCCGGGATCATACCGAAGACCTGGCTCAGATGGCCCGGCACGACATCAAACCTATTGACCTGGTGGTGGTGAATCTCTATCAATTTGAAAAAACCGTAGCCAAAGACGGCTGCACCCTGGCCGACGCCATCGAAAACATCGATATCGGTGGTCCGACCATGCTGCGGGCATCAGCCAAAAACTACCAGGATGTCACCGTCGTGGTGGACCCGGCCGACTATGAATTGATCTTAGATGAAATGTCGGCCAATGCCGGCGCCACGCTCTTAACCACCAGGTTTGCTCTGGCTAAAAAGGTCTATGCCTTAACCGCCCATTACGACCAGGCCATCACCGATTATCTGAGCAAGTGCACTATCTAATCCAATAAGATAGGGCTGCTCAACTTTTGTAACTCCCGCGGCCCGGGGCAACGGCCTCCAAACGCCTCAGGCCTTTTACATAACCCGACTGACCGCGGCGAGCTGGAATTCAATCTTGAAGAAAGGGTTCCCGGTGTCTTCAAAGAAAAAAACGAAGAAAGACAAAAGGATCACCGAGTCAACTGATCGCCGGACACTACCCTCCGGGGAACAAGTTGAGTTTGATGAAGACCTGGCCGAAGTGAAAGCCGGATTAGACCGGGGCGATTCGTCTGAATCACTGGCCGTGATGGTGGTCAGCCGGTACGCCTTTTCTCCGCAACTCGCCGGGGCAGCCATTCGCGGCCTGGCCGGTCTACCCCATCCAGGAGTTCCGCCCCTACTGGCTGAACTTAAATCCCGTTTG
>JADFYA010000007.1:0-3053 GCA_015233285.1 Deltaproteobacteria bacterium
ACATTTACAGAACCATACATTTGAACTATTGTCAATATATTTCTTTGGCAAAATCGGTGAAAAAATGCGTTTCAAATATTGCCGAAAAAACGGCTATCTAAATATTTCACCATTGAAATGCCTTCTATAAAGCCTTTTGGGGGCATCGAACTAAGGCCGACTTTGCCGCGTGAATGGCTATGATTTTAAGTTTAATAATTTTAGCTGACCGTAATCATAAGCTGTTATCTTCATTGCCTGGATCTTGTTACTTGCCCTTCAATGTCATTGACTTAAGGTGCAAGGTCATCGGATCCTATTCTAATAAATAGTCTATTCCGATTAAGCCCTGAAAGGGCGCTCTTGGTTAGCCCCGTTGGGGCTTATTCGGAATGGTCTATTTTAAAAAAGTTGGCACGATTGTTCGAACGCTTAAGTCAATGACATTGACTTGCCCTTCGTCAACAAAAAACACTGCCCCGGTCTAAAGATCCTGAACAACGGTTAGATACTGATTGCTTTTCTTGATTTCTTTGATAACATCTCAAGGGACACCGAGGTGACCTGGTACATCTGTAAATACTCATGCGCCGAGACAACTCCATAAGGATAGCCTTAGAAGGCTCAGGACAATGAAGATCACGGGTGTCTTGGTTGATATTGAATATCATTGCTCCACCTTCATATCGCGTCTGCATATGGTCATAACCACGAGTGCCGCAAAAATGATGTAACAGGCTGGAGGACATCCGGTTTTCTCCTTATGCGTTTAGGATATCAATTACAAAGAGACTAAACCAGAGCAACCTCCCATATCAAACGGCAAGTACGTAAATTTCGGACGAGCCACATTTTGAATACCATTTACCTGACGCCCATGTTAACATAGTGCTTCGAGTATTGGGATGTCGTCGGTACTTGTCTATTTTTTGGAACAATTCGTTTAGCATCTGCTTGGGAGAATTATTATGAGTGAGAACAACCCTGATAAGAGAGAGATAATCATTCAGGCCGCGCAGCAAGTCCTGGCGGAAAAGGGCCTGAGGAAATCCACCGTTGCCGAAATAGCCCGCCGGGGAGGCGTCTTTGATTCTGAAATTTATCGCCATTTCAAAGACAAGGAGGATCTGCTTTTTTGCTCCCTTGCGGAAAGGATAAAAGAGGCGACGAGGGATTTAATGTTCCAGTTTAGCGGCATCATAAGCGCCGCAAATAAGCTTACTAAAATGATTTGGTTCCATCTCCATATAAACGACTTCGACTCAGATTCCACCCGCATTCTCAAATATCTCCTTTTTGAATGTCGTTCTAATAAAAATTTCTATACGCATCCAGGTTACCAGGTCTTAAGGGATTACGCTGGAATCATGCTGTCAATCTTAAAAGAGGGCGTTGAGAACTCTATCTTTCGGAACGACTTCAATTCGTATCTCGTGCGGGAAATGATTCTTGGGCTTCTTGATGAAGAGGCGCTGGGTTGTCTGCTTATCGGCGAAATTGAGAAGACGATCCCTGATTTCGAGCCAATCATGTCGCTCATCTTTGCCATTATTCAGAATGGTTCGCATGATTCCAGCTCCGATGACAATAGCAGCGGCAAGCCTGCCAGAATTATTGAAGCCGCCAAGCGAGTGTTCGCGGCAAAAGGTTATGACAAGGCTACGATTTTGGAGGTGGCCAATGAAGCCAGGGTGGCGGAAAGGACAATTTATGAATATTTTAAGACCAAAGAAAAGCTGCTTCTGTCAATTTCCGAACAGAGATTTAAGGCTCACAAGAAATATATTGAAAGCATTTTTGAACCGGAAGAGCCCCTGGCCAAGCTCCAACACATTATATATCATTATTCAAATCTAATGCTGTCCGATCCAAAATTCGCCGTAATTTTTTTGCGGGACACCCGATTGAATAGAAAATTTAATATGAAATCATATGCCTACATTCTTGACTGCATACCTACATTATACAAAATACTCGACGAAGGCAAAAAGGAAGGCGTCTTTAGGGAAGATGTCAATAACAGGGTTTTCAGAAATCTGCTTCTGGGAACCTTTTCGCATTTGACGGTAAGATGGTTTGTCGTCGGAAAGGTCACACCTTTCGCGATGATGGAGGAGCTTAACGAAGTCACTTCTCTTCTCTGCCGTTCGGTAACGAGAAGACTGGATGTGCTGCCGCTGTAATCACCCGGCCGGCCCGCGCCATAGTTCCGCCTTTGCCGACAATCTATAAGGTGGCTTGCCATAGTTGCCCCTGGACAACAGTTTGCGGCCTGGGGTTAGAAAATGGCGCCCCTTTGTTGTTTGGACTGGCTAAATGGAACACTCTTATTTTAGAATATATCTTCATACCAGACGAGATGACGCTGTATTTATTTGGAAATTTAGCATCGGATCAGAAGTTCGGGGAGCCCGGCAGATAATGCTAATAAATTCTGCCCAGATCCCGGCCGGCTGATAATTAAAGCCAACATGATTATAACACAAGATTACTAAGTGACATTTAGAGTCTGTCCCCCATATAGACCGTCACAGGTATAGGTATCAAAGCGAGAAACGCCGAGGGCCTGGGGCCGGAGCCCAGAACGACCCACTCGATATCGCCAAGAACCAAACTGGTGACTGCTCACCCTCCCTCGCCGGTCCATGCCCCCAACCAAACAAATCGAGTACCGGAATATCACTGCATCACAACCAAAATCAGCAGTTAAATTCCAGGGCCACGGCCTGCCTGCACCGCGACGGTGGGGTCTGACAGGAAGAACAACAACTCAGTATAATATATAGAAAAATTTAGGTAAAGCCGGTTAAGCCCGGTGTCACCGGAGTCCACAGATCCGGGCGCTTCCGCCCAGGCGGCATTCCCATCAGTGAGAGAGCCCCGGCCAACCTGCTCCTGTCCGCCAAGACCGGAATAAGCAATCAGATTCATGAGATACTGGAGTGGATCAGGATTCGTCTGGTCGGATCTGCGGCCATGCGGCCAGCCGGCGGGACAATGGCCAAAGCCGGGGAAATGAGCCTTCCAGAACAAGGACCTGACGATATTTCCGGCTCTTTTCTCCCAAGAGTTGG